>NZ_JBFUGJ010000331.1:0-6425 GCF_056402975.1 Mesorhizobium sp. P3_A9
CTTTCTCCCCGTTCTACGGGGAGAAATGCCCGGCAGGGCAATGAGGGGCGGCGCTGACCTTTTGGAGGCTAGCGGCAAGCTACCAATGGCATCGAATTGGGGCTCAATCGCCAACGCTGGCGCCGCCCCTCATCCGCCCTTCGGCGTTCGTCGTTCGAAAAGCCAAGCAGTTGGCTTTTCGTCTGCTGCGCAGACCACTCCTCACCTCCCCGTGAAACGGGGAGAAGGAAAAGRTGCTCAATACTTCTCCGGCACGTAAAGCTCGCGCGGCAGCGTCTGGCGCTCGTATTCGGGATTGAAGACGCGTTCCGGCAGCGTGATCTCCTCGTGCGGCACCTCTTCATACGGCATCTGCTTGAGCAGGTGATCGATGCAGTTCAGCCGCGCCCGCTTCTTGTCGTTGCCCTCGACGATGAACCATGGCGCTTCGGGA
This sequence comes from Mesorhizobium sp. P3_A9, assembly GCF_056402975.1. Lineage (NCBI taxonomy): Bacteria > Pseudomonadati > Pseudomonadota > Alphaproteobacteria > Hyphomicrobiales > Phyllobacteriaceae > Mesorhizobium > Mesorhizobium sp. P3_A9. The sequence continues at coordinate 434 of NZ_JBFUGJ010000331.1, forward strand.
ATGTTGGTGCGGGCGAAGGTCTCTTCCTTGGCCTTGGTGTATTGCTCCCAGCGCACGCGCGACTGCAGGTCCATGGGCGACAGCTTCCACTGCTTCATCGGATCGTGGATGCGCATCAGGAAGCGCATCTGCTGTTCCTCATCGGTGATCGAGAACCAGTATTTCACCACAGTGATGCCCGAGCGCACCAGCATGCGCTCGAACTCCGGCACGTCGCGGAAAAATTCCTCGACCTGACCGCCATCGGCAAAACCCATCACCCGTTCGACGCCGGAGCGGTTGTACCAGGAGCGGTCGAACAGCACGATCTCGCCGCCAGCCGGCAGATGCGGCACATAGCGCTGGAAATACCATTGCGATTTCTCGCGCTCGGTCGGCGCCGGCAGCGCCACGACGCGGCAGATGCGCGGATTGAGSCKYTSSGTGATGCGCTTGATGACRCCGCCCTTGCCGGCSGMRTCGCGGCCCTCGAAAATCACCACCAGCTTCTTCTTGTGGTAGGCGACCCAGGACTGCAGCTTGATCAATTCGGACTGCAAGCTGATCAGGTCGCGAAAATATTGCATGCGATCGATCGAAGGCGGATGCGCGTTCTTGTAGATCTTGGCGATCTCCATCGACAGCGCCGGCTCCGACATCTCGAGCTCATAATCTTCGTCGAGCGTGTCGGCGAGTTCGGCTTCGAGCCAGTCCTTGGCGGGAGAATTCTGTCTCAGCTCGGTCATATCGGTCGCTCCGCTTGCAAGCCTGTCGGTTCATGTCCGGCACCCCAAACTGCTGGCCCGCGGCCTGGAATGGAAACACCTTAGCCGAATTCAATATAGGCCGGCAGTGACGGTTTTATTGCAGCCCGAGCGCGATTACCGTCACTGCCAATCCCGCGAGGCATGATCGATCCGCCGTCCTGGCATGGCGACAAGCCGACCAAATTGTCCTACAAATCCCCGGTCGCATTCCGGGCTGCCCTTTGGCGGCGCCCCAATTCAACACAATCGCGAGGACTGACATGGAATACCGTACTCTCGGCCGTTCCGGCCTGAAGGTTTCGACACTCACCCTTGGCACCATGACTTTCGGTGGCACCGGGCCATTCGCCGCGGTCGGCAACAGCGATCTTACCGAAGCCAAACGGATGATCGACACGTGCATCGACGCCGGCATCAACCTCATCGACACCGCCAATGTCTATTCGAACGGCCTGTCGGAAGAGATCATCGGCGAAGCGCTCGGCGGCAAGCGCAAGAACGATGTGCTGATCGCCTCCAAGGCGCGGATGCGGATCGGCAGCGGGCCGAACGACGAAGGCCTGTCGCGCCACCATCTGATCCGCGAATGCGAAAAGAGCCTGAAGCGGCTGAAGACCGACGTCATCGACATCTATTTCGTCCACCAGTGGGACGGCCTTACCCCGGTCGAGGAAACGGTCGCCGCGCTCGACACTTTGGTCAGCCAGGGCAAGGTGCGCTATATCGGCTGCTCCAACTGGTCCGGCTGGCAAGTGATGAAGGCGCTCGGGATCAGCGACAGCCGTCACCAGCAACGCTTCGTCACCCAGCAGATCCACTACACGCTGGARGCSCGCGARGCCGAATACGARCTGCTGCCGATTTCGGTCGACCAGGGGCTGGGCGTGCTGGTGTGGAGCCCGCTCGCCGGCGGCCTGCTGTCGGGCAAATACCGCCGCGACAGCCCGACCGCGCGGCAGCTGGCCGGCTGGTCCGAGCCGCCGATCCGCGACGAGGACAGGCTGTGGCAGATCGTCGACGTGCTGGTCGAGATCGGCAAGGCCCGCGGTGTGTCCGCGGCGCAAGTGGCGCTTGCCTGGCTGCTCGGCCGCCCCGCCGTCTCCTCGCTGGTGATMGGCGCCCGCAACGATGTCCAGCTCAAGGACAATCTCGCGGCGGCAAGCCTGGAGCTCAGCCCGGAAGAACGCCAGCGCCTCGACGCGGTCAGCCGGCCGCCTTTGCTCTACCCCTATTGGCACCAGCAATTGACGGCGAAGGCTCGCTTTGGTGCTGCCGATCTCGTGATTGACCGAAGCGGCGTATAGGGACAGATTTGACGAGAGGCCGGCGGGTCCAAGCTCGCCGGTCTCCACCTTTTGACGCGCAAATTGCTCATCCCATGATGTAGCGCCAGACGTCCGCGTCAGGTTTGATCTGGCCGCTCAGCACGAAATATTTATAGAGCACCAGAAGCGAGATCGCCTGTTCGGTGTGTTCGTCGTTGAATATCCGGCAATAGCCATTCGCGGCCGCGATGATGCGCTCTGCCTTCGCCGGGTGCCGTTCGAAATAGGCCACATGTTCGGCGAGGTCGGAGAAATCAGCTTCGAGCGGCACATAATGGACATTGGCCTCGAGCTGACGCTCCGCGAACCAAGTCTCGTATGTCGGTGGTGGCATCAGGCAGAGCGACTTCGAGTTCAAGATCCATTTCAGGTTGGTCGCCACGTCATTGCCCTCGAGCGAGACGATGTAGCGATAGCGCTGGTGCTGGCTGATGCTGAGAAAGGGCTTGGCATATTCGGCCGGCGCGTTCGGCTTGTGCGAGCCGGCATCGCAGAATGGCAGGTCGCGCGCCACTTGCAGAAACCGTGTCCTGATCGGATTGTTGAGATCACCGCGCCAGACCACGGCCGGCAGCTTGTCCGCGAAAGAGATGGCGTCGGCCGGCATCTGGAAGTGACGGAACTTGTCGAGCTTCATGATGACCGCGTTCTTGTCGTCATCAAGGATCGGCCGGTCCTTTACGATCGTCGGCACCTTCGGCACATTCTTGACGTCGCCGAATTCGATGTCGATGAGCAATCCGGGATCGAAGTAGCGGGCGAATTCCTTAAGGTCATAATAGTACATGGTCGGCGTGAAGGGCAGCTTGCTGATGCGCATGGCATTGGCGCTTGGCGCGAAACCATCCTGCAGCTTGTTGTAGTAATTCAACCGTCGGCGCGCCGCATCATCGCAAAGCCTGGCCTTTTCGAGGCGAGCGGCCAGCCTGCGGCGGAACAGGGCTTGTGGAACGATATCGCGCGCGGCGTTTCGCGCATAATAGAAAACCTTTGCCGACGTTCGCGCGATTGAGGCCATGATTCACTTGATCAAAACAAACAGGCAGCTCTCAACACGCCGGCGCCCCGCGTTTCCTACATCATTGTGGCGCCGATCTGGCAAGCCCCCTCAGATTTCCGAGGCTGCGCCCGCACTGTCGCTTCAGCTGTTGTGTTTGACGGCTAATGCTCCTAGGCAGGGTCAGAGCCGCAAGGCGATGAAAAGGAGCCGATATGGCGCGAGCACCAAACTACGATCAGGAACGCAAGGAACGCGACCGGCAGAAAGCGGCGAAGAAGGCCGAAAAGCTGGCGGCCAAGGTTGCCGCGCGGGAGCGTTCGCAGCCCGAAAGCGAGACTAAGACCGAAACCGCGGAATGACGGCAAAAGGCCCGCACATGCGGGCCTTGCCTCAATCTGGATTGTCGCCCTGCGTCAGGCGGGCGCTTTGTCGCTGACAAAAACGTCCACTTCACGCGCCGCGGCGATAAAGGCGCGCCTGGCGTTCATGGCGGGCTTGTCGCCGGCCAGCGCGTCGTGGCAGGCCTGCAGCGCTGCGCGATGCTTGGGACTGCGCTTGCCGGGCCAGCTGTTGAGGAGGTAATCGGAAGCCTCGCGCGCCGTGCGCAAGAGCTGAGTGCTTCCCGCCGCGACGGACTTGACGGTCACGGGTGTATCAAATCGGTTGTTTTCCATCGCCGCTCTTACGCCATCRGCRTKCGCGAAGCGAGGCCGAAAGTGCTGTTCGCATCAGACGCAGCCTCTTTTGCCCGGCGGGCCCCTGCCCTGCATAGAGCGCGCTAAGCGGCGACGACGGCAAAGCCCCGGGCACGAAGACCGCGCCGGTCGTTGGCGAGCGACRTCACCAGCCGGTCGCGGCTGCCGACGATATGGGCTGAAAGCCGGCGCGCCGCTTCATCGGCCTCACCAAGGCGCGTTGCCGCCAGAATGGCGYGGTGTTCGGCCCAGGCGCGGCCAAGGGCTGCYTCGTCACGCACCTCCAGCCAGCGGGCGCGCGACAGGCGCGTCATGGCATCGCGCACGGCCCTGAACAGGAATTCGTTGCCCGACAGGCGCGCCAGCTCGATGTGAAAATCCATACCGACGCGATGCCATTCCTCCCGCACAGTGTTTTCGTCGCAGGAATCGAGCATCGCCTCGATGACGTCGATGGCGCTGCTTTCGTGGTGCATGCATGTCAGCCGCAAAGCCGCCACCTCGACCGCTTCGCGATAGACCGCGATCTGCTCGAGTTCGGCGAGGTTGATGGGCGACACCGTCCAGCCGCGGCCATCCCTGCCGACCAGCCCCTCGGTCTCCAGGCGCAGCAATGCTGCCCTGACCGGCGTACGCGAGGCGCCGAAGCGGGCTTCGATCCAGCGCTCGGTCAATTTCTCGCCTGGACCGATCTCGAGCCCCAGGATCATCTCGCGCAACTGTCGTTCGACATTTTGCATCTGCGACATTGCGCTGCCCTTTTCCCAAGCCGCATTGACAGCGCCTGGGTTGGAGTTCATGACGGATACCGGTTTGGTATCCCAAAATGGTATCCGCAACAAGCGCTGATATCGGGCAGGCAGGACATGGCACAGGAAGACACGCAACAGAGCGGCTACAACATCCACTGGCGGCGCAATCTCGCCGTCTGTTTCGCGGGGTCGTTCAGCACGCTCATCGCCATGACCCTGCTGTTGCCCTTCCTGCCGCTCTATGTCGAACAGCTCGGCGCGCAGGGCCACGCGGCGATCGTGCAGTGGTCCGGCATCGCCTATGGCGCCACCTTCTTCGCCGCAGCCCTGGTCGCGCCGCTGTGGGGGCGGCTGGGCGACCGCTACGGCCGCAAGGTGATGCTGGTGCGCGCCAGTTTCGGCATGGCGATCTGCATGTCGCTGACAGGCATGGTCGAGTCGGTCTGGCAACTGGTGCTGCTGCGCCTGCTGATCGGCTTTGCCGGCGGCTATTCCTCGGGTTCGACCATATTGGTGGCCATGCAGACGCCGAAGGACCGCTCCGGCGGGGCGCTGGGCGTCCTGTCGGCAGGCATTACGGCGGGGTCGCTGGTMGGYCCCCTGCTYGGCGGCGYRCTGCCGCCMYTGATCGGCATCCGCACCACCTTCCTTTTGTCGGGTGGCATGATCTTCCTCGCCTTTCTGGCGACGACATTCCTGATCAAGGAGAATCCGCGCCCACAGGCGGCCAAGGCGGCATCAAGCGTGAAGCCGAAGAGCGGCTGGTCGCAGATTCCGGACAAGCGCCCTGTGGTGGCCATGCTGACAACCGGCATGCTGCTCGCCTTCGCCACCATGTCTATCGAGCCGATCATCACCGTCTATGTGCAGCAGCTCATCGAGGATCAGAGCCAGGTGACGATGGTCGCCGGCGTGGTGATGTCTGCGGCAGCCCTTGGCACGATCCTGTCGGCGTCATGGCTGGGCAAGCTCGCTGACCGTGTCGGCCATTGGAACGTCGTCGTTGGGGCGCTGGCCGTCTCGGCCCTGCTGCTCATTCCGCAGGCCTTCGTCACCAATGGCTGGCAACTGATCGGCCTGCGTTTCCTGATGGGCCTGGCGCTCGGCGGCCTGCTGCCTTGCATCACCAGCGTCATCCGCCACAACATCCCGGATGGCGTCGGCGGCAATGTGCTTGGCTTGGCGATCTCGGCGCAATATGTCGGGCAGGTTGCAGGACCATTGACCGGCGGCTTCGTCGGCGGCCATTTTGGCATGCCGGCGGTGTTCCTCGGTACATCTGCCCTGATGGCTGGCGGCGCCGTCTACAACTGGATTGTCCAATCGCGGCGCACACGGCATATGGCGCTGGAAGCGAGTGAACCTTAAGAGGCTCCACATCGCTGCAAGAGGGATCTAGCCGAGATGAATTCCGCCGAACCCAGCCGTATCCTTGTGTTTGCCGGTGGCCTTGTCGGCGCGGCGGGTGTGGCGC
>NZ_JBFUGJ010000332.1:0-6380 GCF_056402975.1 Mesorhizobium sp. P3_A9
GCGCGGCGTCGAGGCCGAAAACCTGCGCCAGGCGGTCAGCCGCGCGCCCTCGGCACCGCAGGGACCGGTCCAGGGGTCGGCCCAGGGGTCCGCATTGCCGAAGCCGACAAACTGAGCCGCCGGCCGGCGGCTTTCTTTCCACGGAGCTTTTCATGCTGACCATTTCGGCCGCCGAGGTCGATCATGCGCTGACCTTTCCTGGACTGGTCGAGACGCTGCGCACGGCTTTCCGCGACGGTGCCGTGCAGCCCGTCAGGCATCATCACGCAGTCGAACGGCCCGATGGTGCGGCCTCGACCTTGCTGCTGATGCCGGCATGGACTGATTTCAACGCTGCCGGTACATCTTCCGGCGGCTATATCGGCGTCAAGATCGTCACTGTCTCACCCGACAACAACGCCATCGGCAAGCCGGCGGTGATGGGGCTCTATCTCTTGCTCAATGGCAGCACCGGCGAACCGGAAGCCCTGATCGACGGCCAGCGCCTGACCCAGTGGCGCACGGCCTGCGCTTCAGCGCTGGCGGCGTCCTACCTCGCCCGCGACGATGCTTCGCGGCTGCTGGTGGTCGGCGCCGGCGCGCTGTCGCCCTTCCTCGCCAAAGCACATTCGGCGGTGCGGCCGATCAAAACCATCCGCATCTGGAACCGCACCCCGGCCAATGCCGAAAAGGTCGCGGCCGATCTGCGCGCCGATGGTTTCGCGGCAAGTGCTGCAAGCGATCTCGATGCCGAACTTGGTGAGGCCGACATCGTCTCCTCGGCGACGATCACCACCACGCCGCTGATCAAGGGCGCGCTGCTGAAGCCGGGGGCCCATGTCGACATGGTCGGTGGTTTCACGCCGACCATGCGCGAAAGCGACGACGATGCGATCGCGCGCGCCAGCGTCTATGTCGACACCCGCGCCGGCGCCACCAAGGAGGCCGGCGACATCGTCATCCCGCTTGCGTCGGGCGTGCTGAAGCCGGAAGCCATCGTCGCCGACCTGCACGAACTGGCGCGCGGCGAGAAACAGGGCCGCCAGAGTCCCACCGAGATCACGCTGTTCAAATCGGTCGGCGCGGCACTTGAGGACCTTGCCGCCGGCATCGCCGTCTACAAGGCGCTCAAGCCGTAGCCTCTGCAAGCTTCTTCGCGGCCCCCATCGCGTCGGCGATCAGGCGAAAATCGTGATCGGTGATTTCGAACAGGCCGAAACGTAGCTGATATCCCCAGTTCGACTTGCCGGCAGTGAAGTCCAGCTGGTCGAGCAATGGCTTGATCGGCGCTTCTTCAGCCGCTACCCACTCGACGTCGCGGCGAAACGGCGTGAAGCCGCCGCCCATGTCGCCTTGATAAGGCTCGCCTTCCCGCACGGTGCCGATTGCGGTGAAAGCCTGCAGGCCATCCTTGTCGCCCAAAATCGTGGTCGGCGAATAATAGATGATGCCGTCGCCAGGTTTGACGCGGCGCAGCGGCGCCGCCTTGCCGTGGTTGACCTGCATGAAGCCGGCGGCCCGACCACGCCGGACATGCTGCGCCGACGCAACCGCGATCCAGTACGCGCTCATTTCTGTTCCCCATCGGACAGCCAGTAAACACGCAGACGATGATTGTCGGGGTCAAGCGCAACGAAGGTGCGGCCGAAATCCATGTCGGTCGGCGTCTGCAGGATCTTCAATCCGCGCCCCGACCAGTCGGCATGGGTGGCATCGACCGCGTCAGGCGTCGCCAGCGCAAACACGATCTCGGCACCGCCACCTGCCGCGGCCGCTACCGGCTCGACCGTATGCCGCGACCAGAGGCCGAGCTTGAAGCCGTTGTCGAGCACGAACAGCACGAAGGTCGGCGCACTTTCGACCGGCTCGCGCCCGAGCAGCGCGCTGTAGAAGGCGCCGCTCTCAAGCGGTTTGTCGACATAGAGGATAACGAAATTCGGGGTGGTCATGATCGGCTCTCCAGGGGTTTCGATGTGCCGGATATAGGCTGCGCTACTGTCAGATTCTGGCAGTAGCCGTCATCACCCCCGCGGCTTGTCGAGTGTGGCCCGCCATTCCTTGAGCAGCACCTGGCGGCGACGCGGATAGCGCGTATCGATGGTGTTGAGGCTGGATATGCGATCGGCGCGAAAATGCCGGAAATCCTGCCGCATCTCACACCACGCCACCACCACCCGCACCTTGTCGAAGAAGCCGAGCGCGAACGGCCAGACAATACGTTGCGAAGCCACGCCGCCGGCGTCGCGATAGAGGAAGCCGAGCTTGCGTTCGTTGCGGATGGCCTGCCGCACCGCGCCGAGATCGATGCCCTCGATAGCTTGCGCCGGCGGCCCGACCAGCAGCGTCGAGGCATCSAGATCCTCACGCARATCATCCGGCAGCACGGCTGCGATCTTGGCCAGCGCGTTGGCGGCGGCGGTCGACAGGCGCTGGTCCGGCTGCTTGGCGACCCAACGCGATCCGAGCACGATGGCCTCGATCTCCTCATCGCTGAACATCAGCGGCGGCAGCATGAAGCCGGGCYTGAGCACATAGCCCAGACCCGCCTCGCCCTCGATCGGCGCGCCCTGTCCCTGAAGCGTGGCGATGTCGCGGTAGAGCGTGCGGATCGAAATCCCAAGCTCATCGGCCAGCACATGTCCGCTCACCGGCCGGCGATGCCGACGCAGGCACTGGATGAGGTCGAGCAGGCGTTCGGATCGGGACATGATTCTCGGGACTTGGGACCAGTCCACGATAGAACCGCAGGGGCGCGGCAGGAAGCCAGGACGGCTTCCCCTCCAGCGACACCGCCGCGCCACTTCGCTCAGAGGTCAAGGTGGAACACCTTGACCTCGTTGCCGCGTTCCAGGGCCTTGTTGGCCACGAACATCTGCGTCTTCGACATTTCAACCTCTCGGTCGGCAAGAACCCGCAGCATCGCTTCCAGCCGGCGCAGCGCGATCGCCTTGTTGCGGTGTTGCGAACGTTCGTTGCGCGCCGTCACCACAATGCCGGTCGGCAAGTGAACCGCACGCACGGCGCTGTCGGTGGTGTTCTGGTGCTGTCCGCCGGGACCACCGGCCCGCAAGGTTTCGAAACGGACATCGGACGGTGCGATCGAAACGGCGACGGCATGCGCCAGATCCACCACCTGCACGCCGACGAACCAGTTCTGCCGCTTGTGGCCCGCACGCACCGGGCTCTTGAAGACGAACTTGACGGTGCCGCAATACTCCTGCGCGAATGCTTCGGCGTTGCGGCCCTCGAGACTGAGCAAGGCGGATTTGGCGCCGTGCCGGTCCGGCTGGTGGCCAAACGCGACCTCGACGGCGCAGCCCAGCCGGCCGGCTTCCTTCTCGATGATCCCGACAAGCGCCGTCAAGGCGATGCGGCATTCGACCGGTCCGTTGCCCGAGGTGACGAGCATGTCAATCGCGGCCATGGTCCGCCCTCCTTGCCACACGGTCGCGAGATGGCTTCTTGCGTGTCCGGTCGGGCGGGCCGTCTATCGCCTTCTTGTAGGTCACCAGCGGTTTCATCGCCGCCAGCGTCACGACCAGGCCGGCATCGGCAAGGTCTTGCACCACTTGCCCGGCATCCTTGTAGGCGGAAGCCGCTTCCTCGATGACCAGGTTGCGGTCGTCGCAGATCAACTGTCCGCCCCATGCATTTCTGAGCAAGGCATCGCGCTCCGACCTGTTGCGCCCGGCACGGCCATGCATGGTGGCACGGTCGTATTTGCGGCCTGCGCCATGCGAAATGCCGCCCAGCGACGGACCCGTCCCGTCGAGCGCCCGCACCACATAGCTCAGGCTGGCGCGTGAACCGGCGATCGGTGCCAAATCTCCCGCCCGCACGGCGGCCGAGCCCTTGTGATGGACGAAACCATCGGCCCGGTCGCGGACAAGGTTGTGCGGCACATCGGCCACCAGCCGCGCTTCGCTGCGCAAGGCGCTTGCCGCACGATCGGCGATCAGTCGGCGATTGAGCGACGCCCAGGTAACGCAAAGGTCATGCTGGCGACGCCAGCTCCTGCCCTCCGCCGACTCCGGATCGAGCCCGGCCGTGACCGCCGACTGGAGGTCGAGCATCTGCCCGAAGACAAAAGCACCAAGTCCCCGCGAGCCGGAATGCACCAGCAGATAAAGCTTCTGGCGGTCGAACAGGCCATCGCCGGCCGCATCGGTCTGGTCGACCGCCTGCAGCTCGCAGAAATGGTTGCCGCCGCCGATCGTGCCCAGCGCTTCGGGATAGAGATCCGTCGGCAAGCCCGAGGCAGCGAGCGCCGCATGCCGGTCGACATCTTCCGCTTCGATCCGGCGCAGGCATTCGACAGCCTTGTCGATCCTGAGTTTACGCAACGGCAGATCGAGCTCGAACAGCGACATGCCGCAGCCAATGTCGTTGCCGATCAGTTGCGGGTGCAGCCGCTGCGACAGCACGGCAATGCCGGTCGGGCCGTATTTGCCGGGATGCAGGTCCGGAAAGGCCGCGACCGAAGTGACGCCGGGCAAGGCCGCGACGGTTTTCAGTTGCTGAAGGGCCGCGCCTTCGATCCATGTCTGCGGCGAAAAACAATGCTGGATGTGCGCGGCAGGCGCGACGCACGACGAAGGGAGGCCGAGGCCTCCGATAAAATTGCCCATGATAAGAACACTTCTGGATAAAGGTCAGAAACCGGACGCCGTCAGGCATCCGTTCGACCGGCGTCAGCAGCAAAATGCTGGCTTACGCCGGAACCCTCAAGGGGTGCGCGGTGAAGATGCTCGTCATCTTTCGCTCCCATTCCAGAAACAACAATGGCGCCCTCATAAACGAAGCGTGCGAAAAAACCAAGTGCGACGCCGCAACACCACCGCACGGCTTTGAAGGCCTGGCCTCCCACTCTGTGCCAATCGACCTACGGGCCATCGCTTGTTGCACCGCCGCTGTCCTCATGCCAAAAGCGGCACGCCGCTCGGAGATGCTCCTGCTTGAAGTCTTTTCGCGACAAACGCCGCGACAGCCGCCCGCCCGCGAAAGGTGGAAGCGGAGAGGTGCGTCCGCACGAGACGCGTGGCGCCGCACGACCGGACGCCAAGCCGCGCGAGCGGCCGGACGCCAAGCCGCGAGAGCGGCCTGAGACCAGAACCGACGATCGCAGCGAACCGAAATCCGCACCGCGCATCCTCGCCCGCCGCGAAGGGACGCTGCCCGCCGAGCAACTTCCGATAATCCTGGAAGTGGCGCCCAACGCCGATTACGCGCTGCTCGACAGCGGTGCCGGCGAAAAACTCGAACAATACGGCCCCTACCGCATCGTGCGGCCCGAGGGCCAGGCGATCTGGCAGAAGGCCTTGCCGGCGAAGGACTGGGAGCGTGCCGACGCCGTCTTCACCGGCGACACCGACGAGGAGGGCATCGGCCGCTGGCGTTTCCCGAAGACGCCGCTCGGCGAAACTTGGCCGATGAAGCATGACGGCATCGACTATCTCGGCCGTTTCACCTCGTTTCGCCATGTCGGCGTCTTTCCCGAACAGGCCTCGCACTGGGACCATATGGCCGGCCTGATCGCGGCGGCGAAGCGGCCGGTCAAGGTGCTCAACCTGTTCGGCTATACCGGCCTCGCCTCGCTGGTGGCGGCCCGTGCGGGCGCCGAAGTCACCCATGTCGACGCCTCCAAGAAGGCGATCGGCTGGGCGCGCGAAAACCAGGAGATGGCTGGGCTCGGCAGCAAGCCGATCCGCTGGATCGTCGACGACGCGGTGAAATTCGCCGAGCGCGAAGAGCGCCGCGGCAGTCGCTACGACATCATCCTGTTCGACCCGCCGGCCTATGGCCGCGGCCCCAAGGGCGAGGTCTGGCAATTGTTCGAGGATCTACCGGCGCTCACCGACCTTTGCCGGGCGATCCTGACGCCGAAACCGCTTGCCGTGGTGCTGACCGCCTATTCGATCCGCGCCTCCTTCTTCGCCATCCACGCTCTGATGCGCGACACTTTTGCCGGCATGGGCGGCAGGGTTGAATCGGGTGAGTTGATCATCCGCGAAAAGTCCGCCGGCAGGGCGCTTTCGACCTCACTGTTTTCGCGTTGGGTGGCTTGAATGCCCCGGAGTCCTGAATGAACGAACGGCACGTCGGCGCACCCGGCCAGGTGAAGGAAGTCACCAGCCTCGCCAATCCGCTGATCAAGGACATAAAGGCGCTTGCGCTGAAGAAATTCCGCGACCAGCAGAACGCCTTCATGGCCGAGGGGCTGAAGCTGGTCATCGAYGCGCTCGAYYTSGGCTGGYMGATCARGACGCTKGTSTTCGCCAAGGCCGGGCGCGGCAATGCSGCGGTCGARAAGGTSGCGGCGCGCACGGTTGCCGCCGGCGGCACSGTGCTCGAAGTCTCGGAAAAGGTGCTTGTCGCCATCACCCGCCGCGACAATCCGCAAA
>NZ_JBFUGJ010000333.1:0-6353 GCF_056402975.1 Mesorhizobium sp. P3_A9
TGCGATCGCCGCTTTTCGGATCGAAAAGATGCAGTGATGCCGGATCGGCCGCGAGCCGCACGGTGTCGCCGGGCTTCACCCCGGCGCGGCCCATGGCGAAGACGCAGAGCTGCTGGCCGGCCAGTTTGACGTAGAACTGCGTCGACAGGCCGAGCGGCTCCACCACCCCCACCTCGCCTTGCAGCGCACCGTCATCGGCCAGCCTGATATGTTCGGGCCGCAGGCCGACGGTGATGGCGTCGCCGTTCTGCAGCGGCAGGCCGTCCGGCAGTGTCAACGCCTGACCATCCGCAAGCACGGCCTCCGAAGTGGCGCCCTTGCGAACCGTCGCCGGCARRAARTTCATGCCYGGYGAACCGATGAAACCGGCGACGAACATGTTGRYCGGCCGGTCGTAGAGWTCGAGCGGMKSGCCGACCTGCTGGAYSARSCCGTCATGCATGACGACGATSCGGTCGGCCATGGTCATGGCYTCGATCTGGTCRTGRGTGACATAGACCGATGTGGTCTTCAATTGCTGGTGCAGCGCCTTGATCTCGGCCCGCATATGCACACGCAGCTTGGCGTCGAGGTTCGACAGCGGCTCGTCGAACAGGAAGACCTTGGGATCGCGCACGATGGCGCGGCCCATGGCGACGCGCTGGCGCTGACCACCCGACAATTGGCGCGGCAGGCGCTGAAGGTATGCGTCCAGGCCCAGCCGCTTGGCCGCACCGTCCACCCTGGCATCGATCGTCGTCTTCTCCGCTTTCTTCAACAGCAGGCTGAAGCCCATGTTCTTCGACACGTCCATATGCGGATAGAGCGCATAGGACTGGAACACCATGGCGATGTCGCGGTCCTTGGGTGCCACRTCATTGACCAGCCTTTCACCGATGCGGATCTCGCCGCCGGAAGCCTCCTCCAGCCCGGCGATCATGCGCAGCAATGTCGATTTCCCGCAGCCGGAAGGACCGACCAGGACGACGAACTCGCCATCGGCGATTTCGAGGTCGACCGCGTGCAGGACGCGGACAGCGCCATAGTCCTTGCGGACCTTTTCGAGTGTGACAGAGGCCATCGATCTATCCTTTGACGGCACCGGCGATCAGGCCGGTGACGAGATAGCGTTGCAGGAAAGCGAAGAAGATGCACACCGGGATCAGCGCCAGGATCGACGCCGCCATCATCTGCCCCCAGTCGACGGCGAACTTGCCGATGAAGGTGAGCAGGCCGACAGCAAAAGTCTTCTGGTCGTCGCTGGAAATCAGCATCAGCGCGAACAGAAGCTCGCTCCAGGCGGCGGTGAAGACGAAACCGAGCGTCGCCCCCATGCCGGGCAGCGTCAGCGGCACGATGACCTTGCGCATCGCCTGTGCACGGGTGCAGCCGTCGATCATCGCCGCCTCTTCCAGATCCTTCGGGATGCCGTCGAAGAAGGACTGCATCAGGAAGGTGGCGAAGGCGGTGTTGAAGGCGGTGTAGATGATGATCAGCCCAGTCAGGCTGTTGATCAGACCGATCTGCCCCATGACGCGGTAGATCGGCGGAATGACCATCACCAGCGGGAAGGTCTGGGTCAGAAGCAGCATCAGCGCCAGCGTCGCCTTGCCGCGGAAGGTAAAGCGCGACATGGCGTAGCCGGCGAGTGTGGCGATGACCGTCACCAATGCGGCCGTCGACACCGAGACGATGACGCTGTTGAGGAAATAGCGTGGGAAATCGGTGGCTTCGAGCACGGTGACGAAATTCTGCAGCGTCATGTGTGACGGCCAGAGGGTGACGCCTTCGGAATAGAGCAGCCGCTCCGGCGTGACCGAAATCTTCAGTGTCCAGTAGATCGGGAACAGAGCGAAGATCAGGTAGACACCGATTGCCGCGTAGAGGCCGATGCCACCGAAAAAGCGTTGCGAGGCTGAGCGTCCGGCGATCATCAGACGTGCCTCACCAGGGAGCGGCGGATGGCGATCAGCGCAATCGCATAGACGATCAGCAGGACGAGCAACAGCACGGCGACCGCCGAGGCATAGCCCTTGTCCAGCGATTTGAAGGCGCTGACATAGATGTAGACCGGCACCGTATTGGTCGAGCCGGCCGGGCCACCCTCGGTCATGACGAAGATCAGGTCGGCGAAGGTAGCGATCCAGATGGTGCGCAGCATCACGGTGATGGCGATGGTCGGCGCCAGGAATGGCAGCGTCACCTTGGTGAAGCGCTGCCAGGGCGAAGCGCCGTCGATCGCGGCCGCCTCATGCAGTTCCGATGGAATCGACTTCAGCGCCGCCAGAAGCGTGATGGCGAAGAACGGAATGCCGAACCAGACATTGGCGATGATCGGCCCCCACATCGCGGTGGCCGGATCGGACAGGATGCTGGTGGTCGGGTCGGCTCTGAGCCCCAGGGCGAACAACCAGTGCGGCAGCGGCCCAACGATCGGGTTGAACAGCCAGGCCCAGGTCAGGCCCGACAGGAAGGACGGCACCGCCCARGGCAGGAACACCAGCGCCTGCACCGCCTTGCGGCCCCAGAACGGCTTGTCGAGCAGCAGCGCCAGGCCRAGGCCGAGGAAGAACTGGAAGAACAGGCTGGCGACCGTCCACCACAGCGTGTTGACCAGCGCCTGCCCCAGCACCTGGTCCGAAAACATCGCCTGATACTGGCCAAGCCCGACATATTCCGACTTGAAGGCCGAGAATTTACGGAAGGAGTAGCTGATGCCGATGACGAGCGGCACCAAAAGCACCACGACCAGCAGGATGATCGCCGGGCTGAGATAGAGCCAGGGCTCGATGGCGGCATGCGACAGCCGCTTGCGGCGCGGCTTGCCTGCGGATCGTATTTCGGAAACGGCATAGGTCATTGGTGAGGATCGGTTCCCTGGAGCGGCGTCGGGGACAGCGTCCTTCTCCCCGTCACTATACGGGGAGAAGATGCCGGCAGGCAGATGAGGGGCAGCGCGAACCTTGGGGTGCTGGCCCCGCCCCTCATCCGTCACTTCGTGACACCTTCTCCCCGTGAACGGGGAGAAGGAAGAAGCTGCGCCTACTTCTTGTTCTTCGCCAGCCAATCCTGCTGTTCCTTGGTCAGGAAGGCAGCCCATTGGTCGGCGACGTCCTTGGCGGTCTTCTGGCCGAGCAGCACTTCCTGGAAGTTCTTGATCGCCACTTGATCGACGAAATTGCCGAGGTTTTCCAGATGCGTCGGCGGCGTCACCATTTCATATTTGGAAGTGTCGCTGAGCTCCGTGAACCAGCCCTTGAACTGCTCGGTCTTGAAATGGGGATCCTGGTCGGCGCCGTTGTGGATCGGTACGACGCCGACTTCCTTGGCCCATTCCAGATTGTCCTTGGGCGACAAGAGCGTCGCCATCAGCTTCCAGGCATCGTCCTTGTGCTGCGAGTTGGCGAACATCGCCCAACCGGCGTAGCCGAGCGTCGGATAGGATTTTCCGCTTGGCCCGACAGGCAGCGGCGCCACGGCGAAGTCGTCGGCGCTCATCTTGTCGGCAATGCCGAGCAGCGCGTCCGGATCCTGGTTGAGCATGGCGCAGGTGCCGGAATAGAARCCRGTGACSGTYTCGTTGAAGCCCCAGCTCACCGCATCCTTCGGCGCCAGCCCGTCCTTGTACATGTCGGCCAGCATCTGCAGGCCCTTGACCGAGCCCTCGTCGTTGATGGTCGAGGTGCCGTCCTCGTTGAAGTAGCCGCCCTTGCCGGCGGCGATGTTCATGAACATGTGCATGCCATTGAAGGCGCCGGGGCCGCCGCGCAGGCAATAGCCGTACTTGCCAGGGATGGCCGAGATCTTCTTGGAATCGGCGATGAAATCGTCGAGCGTGGCCGGCGGGCCATCGAGACCAGCCTCCTTGAACAGCTTCTTGTTCCAGAACAGCGCGTTCACATAGTAGCCGTAAGGGATCATGAACTGGGTGTTGTTGACGGTCGAGCCGAACTGCTTGGCGCGCTCGCCCAGCGTCTTGGCGTCGTCCCATTTGGCCATATAGGGGCCAAGGTCCTCGAGCTGCGCATTGTTGGCATAGAGGCCCATCCAGCGTTCCGGCATCTCGACCACGTCGGGCGTGTCGCCGGCCTGCACCATGGTCAGGAACTTTTCGAAAGCCTGGCCCCAGGGCAGCGAGATCAGCTCGACCTTGACGCCGGGATTGGCGGCTTCGAACTCGGCGATCTGCTTTTTCAGGAATTCGGTGCGCGGCGGGCTGGTGATGACTTCGACCATTTTCAGGGTCGAATCGGCCAGCGCGCTCCCGGCGGAAATCGCCAGCCCCGCAACGGTGGCAAGCATGACGGTCAGTTTTTTCATGTTCAAGACTCCCATTTTGAACCCGCTTGTTATTTTCTGGCTTTTTCGAAGGCCTGGGCCACATCGGCCCAGAGGTCTTCGACACTTTCCAATCCGACATTGAAGCGGATGGTTCGGGGGCTGACGCCGAAGCGCGCCATCGAATTCAGTCCCGGCGTCTGCTCCAGCGACGCCTTGGCCGGCACGACCAGGCTTTCATGCCCGCCCCAGCTGACGCCGATGCGGAAATATTTCAGCGCGTCGACGAAGACGGGGATGTCGATATCGTCCGTCACCTCGAAGGAGAACAGACCGGCATATCCCGCCAGCGTCGCCTTGCCCGGATGGTTCGAATAGACGGGATGATTGACCCGCTCGACATTGGCGTGCGCCTTCAACCGTTCGGCTATGGTCAGGCCGCTCTTCATGTGGTGCGGCAGGCGCAGCGGCAGCGTGCGCAGGCCGCGCAGCAGCAGCCAGGCCTCGAACGGCGACAGCTTGCCGCCGAGATAAGAATAGGTCTGCTCGTTGATGTGCTTGATGTGCGCGGCCGAACCCGCCACCACGCCGGCGACGGTGTCGCTGTGGCCACCGAGATATTTCGAGGCCGAGTGCAGCACCAGGTCGACGCCATGCGTGATCGGCTTCTGGAACACTGGTGWSGCCCAGGAATTGTCGATGGTGGTGATGATGCCCTGCTCTTTCGCCAGCCGSGTCAGRTGCGCGATRTCCTGCAGCTCGAACATCATCGAGGTCGGGCTTTCSAGATAAAGCAGCTTGGCGCCGGGMAGTGMCGCCGCSACCGCATCCGGATCGGAGCCGTCGACATAGTCGACCTTGATGTTGAGCCGCGGTAGGAGCCGCTCGAACAGCCGGTAGGCATCGCCATAGCAATTGCGGACCGCCACGATGCGCTCGCCAGCCCCGACGAAGGCAAGCACGGTGGCGCTGATCGCCGCCATGCCGCTGGAGAAGCCGCGCGCGGCCTCGGCGCCCTCGAGCGCGGCCACGCGCGCCTCGAACTCCATCACCGTCGGATTGTCGCCGCGCGAATAGATCGGCTGCTTTCGTTTGCCGGCAAAGGTGTCGGCCATTTCGGCATAGTTGGCGAAGGTGAACAGCGACGTCTGGTAGATCGGCGGCACCACCGCACCGCCGGGGAACGGCTCGTCATGCGCCAGCAGTGTCGCCGCCTCGGCGAGATAGTCGTAATCGAAACTGGTCGGATGCTCGTTCATGTCTGGCTCGGAAGTTTGAGTTTGGCCGCACCGCGCCTGAGATCGTCCTCGACGGTGGCGATCAGCTTGAGCGCCTCGGCACGGGCGCCTTGCGGGTCGCGAGCGATGATGCGTTCGTACATGGTGCGGTGATAGGGAAAGCTGGCGTGGCCGAAATCACGCACGCCGAGCGGATGCTCCCAGAAGCGGTGGAACAACTCGTGCATGGCAGCGATGATCTGCTCGAACAGCGGATTGCCGGAGACCCGGTAGATCGCCTGGTGGAACTCCCAGTCCTCTTCCGAMGACATGCCGTCGCGGGTGCGAAAAGCCTGCTCCATGATGTCGAGCTTGCGCTCGATCTCGGCGATATCGGCCGGGCTGGCGCGCTCGGCGCAAAGGGCCGCTGCTTCCGCCTCCAGCGCGCGGCGGATTTCCAGTGTCTGCATCAGGCTGGTGAAATCGTTGCCGCCCGCCAGCGTCAGCGGCATGTGCAGCATGTCGGCTGACACGGCCGCCTTGAGGTAAGTGCCGCTGCCTTGCCGGCGCTCGACAAGACCTAGCCCCTCCCAGCGTGTCAGCGCCTCGCGCACCGTGTTGCGGCTGACCTTCAGCCGCTCGGCCAGGATACGCTCGGTCGGAAGCCGCTCGCCGGGCTGCAGGGATTCGGCGCGGACAAAGCCCACCAACGCCTTCAGCACGGCGTCATCGCGCGCCGTCGTCTGAATGGGTGGCAGGCTGTTCTGGTCCACAAATTCTCCCCGAAGCCGCGCAAGTGGTCCAATGGTCCAATGGTCCAACCAATTCTGCACGGACGGAGAGACGTGTCAACAGCCGAAACGAGGACGGGCCGAACGG
>NZ_JBFUGJ010000334.1:0-6323 GCF_056402975.1 Mesorhizobium sp. P3_A9
ACGACGCAAATGTTGTCGATTTTGAGTTTGACGGCAATAAAATCTCCGTAAACGGAGACAGTTTTTTTTCTGCAAGCTCGATGGTCTATCTAAAGAATTCGTTCCTGGCTTCGTTTTTGTATGCTGCAGCAAACGATGGCGATTTTTCGCATCCGAGGTTGCTTATAATGGATACGATCGAGGACAAAGGGATGGAGCCGGAGCGTAGTAGGAATTTTCAATTGCAACTCAGAGATAAGTCGTTGTCGGCAGCTTCCGACCATCAGATGATCATAGCCACCTCAATGATAGCAGATGAGCTTAACAATAACTTATATACAGTTGGTGAATTCTATACGCATACCAATAGAACTCTCAAAGTCAAATAGAACGGCAACGAACTGCACGCGGAAGCCATCAACCGATCTTGATCACGCACCTTAGGCGATTATCGCCAATAGGCGCTGCGGAAACCGCCTGGACCATAGAGCCGCAGCCGCCCGGCTTTTGCAGCAGCCAATAGGTTCCCGGGGTCGAATAGCGCCCGCGAATTTAAGCAGCTAAGTGATGGTGGCCGATCTAGTCTCGCTCAATGCCGTCGGCTCAGTCAGCCTAATCGTGGCAGCTACGGCAGTAGCGTAACGAACGGTTTTCGCGCAGCAGACGGACCAGCCGCCCCGGCTCTTCGAACGCGGCGGCGCCCCAAACGCCGTCGCGCCCCCCATAACATATTGATAAGATTCAGCTGATATAGGGAAGCTCTTGCCGCATGCCGTAACGGCATCCACGGCGCGCTCAGACCGCCAAATGGGGGTGCGGCCATGAAGCATGACGGAGTTTCTGTATCCGTGGTCGGCGAGCGAGCCTACCACGACGAGCGATTGGATGCCTTGCTCAGCATCACCGGCCGCATGGACGGTTATCTCTACCGTTGCCGCAACGACGCGTCCTACACCATGCTGTATATCAGCGACGGCATCTTCACCGTCAGCGGTTACCGGCCGAGCGATTTCATCCACAACGCGGTGCGCGACTATGTCTCGGCCATCCACCCGGATGACTTGCCCTCGGTGTATGCCGCCGTCGACGCCGCGCTCGAGGCGCGCTGCAACTGGAACGTCGACTACCGCATCGTGCCGCAGGTCGGCGAACCGCTCTGGGTCCGCGAGATCGGCGGTGGTGTCTGGGACGAAGCCGGCGAACTCGAATTCCTGGAAGGCTTCGTCGTCGACATCAGCGACCGCAAGGTCGTCGAGGACCTCAACGCCCAGCTGCTTCTGGATCTGAAGACCGCCAACGAGGAACTGTCGGCGCAAAAGCGCGAGATCGAGGTGGCGAAGCAACAGAGCGACCATTCGGCCAACCACGATGCCTTGACCGACCTGCCCAACCGGCGCGCCTTCCACAACGAGCTCAAATCGGTGGTTGCCCGCTGCGGCGCCACCGGCGAGGCGGCCGGGCTTCTGTTCATCGACCTCGACCGGTTCAAGGAAGTCAACGACACGCTCGGCCATGAGGCCGGCGATGCGCTGCTGCAGCGCGTGTCGAGCCAGCTTCGCTCGATCCTGCGCAGCGCCGATTTCGTCGCGCGGCTTGGCGGCGACGAGTTCGCCTTCCTGTTCTCGGCCGACACCGATCTGGCACAGCTGAAGGCCGTACGCGTCGCCGAACGCATCCTGGAAAGGTTGCGGATCAAGGTTCCGACGCCGAATGGCGCCATCCAGGTCGGTTGCACCGTTGGCGTGGCCATGTATCCGKCGGAGGCCGCGGACTCCGAGGCGCTGATCCCGCTTGCCGACCGGCTGATGTACATCGGCAAAAAGAGCGGCCGCAACCGGCTGGTCACCGCCAGCGAAATGACACCGCAACAGCCATCGTCCGGGCCAAGCTTTCGCAAGACCGCTTAGCGCAGAGCGTGGACGAAATCCCTCAGACCATCCCCATCGCCTGCTTGTGGCTGGCGATCTCCGACAGCAGCCACTCGCGGAACCGCTTGATGCCGGCCGAGCCGCGATGGCCCGGCTTTTGCTGTAGGCAGTAGCTCTCCGGAATTGCATGCCGCACCGGAAACGGCGCTACCAGCTGGCCGCTGGCCAGCAGGTCCTGCGCCATGATGTTGTCGACCAGCGCGACGCCGCCGCCATTGACCGCCTCGCGCACGGCCAGCGCCGGATCGTGGAAGATCGGACCGGATTTCGCGTCGACTTTCAGGCCTTCGGTCTCGAACCATTCCTCCCACCAGGCGGTGGTGTTCTCGTGCAGCAGCCTCTGTCCGGCGAGATCGGTCGGCGTTTTTGGCGCATTCGGACCGGCAAGCAGGGCTGGCGCGCAGACGGGGAAGATCACCAGCGACACGAGCTGCAAATAGTCCGCATTGCCGGCATCGGCGGTGAACAGCACACGCAGATCGGCACTCGGGTTGCCGCCCCGGTTCTGATCATCATGGATCGACACGTCGAGTTCGAAATCCGGGTTCGCCGCGCGAAACCGCGGCAGGCGGTCGGCGAGCCACAGGTTCATGAAGGTGGCATTGATCGACAGCGAGGCGCGCTTGGCGGCAACCGGGCGGCCATGGCTGCCCATCTCTTCGATGGCATTCTCGATCGACCTGAAGGCGGTGGAGAGCCGGCGGGCAAAGTGGCTGGCTTTCGGCACCAGCGTCACCTGCCGGACGCCGCGCTCGAACAGCTCGATGCCCAGCGCCTGTTCCAGGGAACGGATATGCCGGCTCACCGCCGAGGGCGTCAGCCGCAACTCGTCGGCGGCTTCCTTGAAGCTGTGCAGGCGCGCCGCCGCTTCGAAGGCCCGGATCGCATTCAACGAAGGCAGCTTCATGCGCAAAGACAAAACTTCAGATGAGTTTTTGTCAAGTATGACGGACAGAAATGCCGTTTGTCGGACTGTGTCGAACGGGCAATTCTCGCGCGATCCGAACCCCCTGGGAGACCGCGCCATGCGCCATCTTGCCACCCTTGCCGCATCGATGATCGCCCTGTCCGCCTGCGTCCTGACGGGTAGTGCCCAGGCCGGCGAGGACAAGACCGTCAACATCTACTTCTGGTACGATTACGTGCCGGCCGACACGATCGCGCAATTCGAGAAGCAAACCGGCATCAAGGTCGTCTACGACACATTCGATGCCGTCGAGATGCTGACGACCAAGGCGCTGACCGGCGGCTTCGGCTACGATTTGATCATGCCGGGCGCATCGATCGTCGGCCAGTACATCAAGGCCGGCGCCATCCAGAAACTCGACAAGGCACAAATCCCCAACGCCGGGGGTCTCAATCCCGACATCATGGCCTTCCTGGCCAGGCAGGATCCGGGCAACGCCTATGCGGTGCCCTATGCCTATGGCACGACAGGCATCATCTACAACAAGGCCAGGATTGCCGAGCGGATGAAGGACGCCCCGCTCAACAGCCTCGACATGATCTTCAAGCCGCAGGTGGCGCAAAAATTCCAGGATTGCGGCATCGCCATGGTCGATTCCCCCGAGGGCGTGATGTCGATCGCGCTCAACTACCTCGGCTTCAACCCGTTCTCGACCGACGAGAGCGAGATCAGGAAGGCAGCCGATCTGCTGACCGCGATCAAGCCTTACATCAGGCATTTCAAATCGGGCGCGATCATGAGCGAGATGGCGGCCGGTGATCTCTGCCTGGCGCTTGGCTGGAGCGGCGATGCGATTGGCGCGGCGACCAAGGCAGTGGACGCCAAAAGCGGCGCCGATATCGGCTACTCCATCCCGAAAGAAGGCACGGAAATCTTCTTCGACGTCATCACCATCCCGGTCGATGCGCCGCACCCCGAAAACGCCGAGGCGTTCATGGATTTCCTGATGAAGCCGGAAATTGCCGCTCGCTTCACCAATGCGACGCTCTACCCGAACGCGGTCGAGGCGGCGGCGCCGATGATCGACAAGACCGTTCGCGACAATCCCGACATCTATCTCTCGCAAGAGACGATGAAGCATCTGTTCGCCGCCCAGCCACGCGACCAGAAATCGCTGCGCCTGGTCACCCGTCTGTGGACCGGCTTCACCACCGGAACCAACTGATCCCCGGCCTGTTTTGGCCCACACCTCACTCCAGAAAAGATGTGATCGATATGCTTGAATCCCTGCCGCGTTCGCGCCAGACCGACGACGCCGTTTTCGGCAAGAACATTTATGGCGGCTCGCACGAGCCGGTCTATGGCGGCGTGCTGTCCTTCATGCGCCGGCGGCTGACCCGCAACCTCGACGGCGTCGATGTCGCCGTCTGGGGCATCCCCTTCGATGCGGCCGTGTCCAACCGGCCGGGCGCGCGCTTCGGGCCGCAAGGCGTGCGGCGCGCCTCGGCCATCCTGGAGGGCGACCCGCAATATCCTTTCCGCGCCGATCCGTTCGAAAAGCTGGCGGTCATCGACTATGGCGATTGCGGCCTCGATTTCGGCCGGCACGACGAAACGCCGTGGCAGATCGAGGCGCAGGCCAGCGAAGTCGTCGATGCCGGCGTCACGCTGCTGTCCATCGGCGGCGATCACTACGTCACTTGGCCGCTGCTCAGGGCGCATGCGAAGAAATATGGGCCGCTGGCGCTGGTCCAGTTCGACGCCCACCAGGACACTTGGCTCGACGAGGAGAAGCGCATCGACCATGGCTCGTTCGTCGCCAGGGCGGTTGCGGAAGGCCTGATCCTGCCGGAGCGCTCGATCCAGATAGGCATCCGCACCCATGCGCCCGACACTTGCGGCCTCGAAATCCTGCATGGCGAGGATGTCGCCGAACTCGGCGTGGCCGGCGTGGTCGAGCGCATCAAGGCGCGTGTCGGCGATGCCAGGACCTATCTGACCTTCGACATCGACTGCCTCGACCCGGCCTTTGCGCCGGGCACCGGCACGCCGGTCGCCGGCGGTCTTTCGTCACGCGAGGCGCTGATGATCCTGCGGCGGCTGGGTTCGCTCGATATTGTCGGCGCTGATGTCGTCGAGGTGGCGCCGGCCTATGACCATGCCGACGTCACGTCGATCGCAGGTGCCGCCGTGCTGCAGCACTATCTTGGCCTGCTGGCCGAGAAGAAAGGCTAGAGCAATTCCAGGAAAAGTGTGAAGCGGTTTTCCGTCCGGAATTGCGTCAAGCAAAGAGCCCGGCTCGGAGGGCGCGCCGGCTTCAACCCGGCGTGAACACCCTTGCCGCTTCGACGACTTCATCGATCTGGTCCTGCCGCAGCAGGTCGATCGGAATGCGGCCGTCGAGCTGCGCCGCCGGCCGCGTCAGCCATAGCCAGGCGAGCCTCGGATTGCCGATCAGGGACTGGACGTCGCTTATGCCGGCGACCGGCCTGCCATCGACGAATTGCGCCAGCGGGAAGACGTGTTTGCGGCCACCCTTGCGCAAGGCGATGACGTCGCCACGTCTTTGCCAGCGGTGCAGGGTCGAGCGGGCGATGCGCAAATTCTCTTCGAGATAGGTCGAGCCGGCGACGCGCCCGGCCCAGTCCTCGATCAGCATCGATTCCAGGTCGTCGGACTGCGGCGACGGGGGAAGCGGCTCATCGGCCAGCAAAGCGGTCGACGGATTTGTGGCCCCGGCAGTGCCGGCTTCGCTGCGGCGCGCGGCTTCCGCCGCCCCCGCGCGCACGAATTTCGAGGCAAGGCCGGGAAGGTCGGCATGGATGGCGTCGATGGCACGCTGGTGCTTTGGCGACAGCAAGGTGACGGCGGACGCTATGCTGCCGGCGATCTTGCCGACCGAGACCACGGTGGATTGGTTGATGGCCTCATCATAATGGGCAAGCGCGCGTTCGACGTCCTCCGCGACCATCTCCGCGAAGTCGTCCTGTCCAAGACCCGTAGTCTGAAATCTGCTCATGCACATATCTTCCGACCGCGCGCGCTCCTCCCTCAGCCGCGGCCGATCGCTGAATTTCTAGTACGGAAAACGGAAGTCGCGGCGGCAACGGATCGCGCCGCCCGACAGCTTGCTGTCTTGCATTTTTCAACATCCCATCTGAACGCGGGCGCCCCGAAATGTCAGTCACGGGACGCTCTCGATTTCGTGTAGGAGCGATATGTGACAATCACGCGACGGTGAAGCTGCCGATCTCCCCCCTCGTGGGCCTGTTGTGTAATTGCAGCAGAGCGCGGATGAGAGCGGGATTGCGGGAATATCGCCCGTATTCGTGAGTTCTTGTGTCTGGTTTGGAATTTCGGGCGGCGGTTCGGCCTCGTGGGGCCGGACTGCGGGCGCACCTATCCTGTGATGGCGGCCCATCGGCGCATGTTGAAGGCAATCGCCGCTAACGTCACCTGGGCAGTGGCTTTGGCCAGCCCGACATAGCGGATCGTGGTCAGCTTCATGC
>NZ_JBFUGJ010000335.1:0-6323 GCF_056402975.1 Mesorhizobium sp. P3_A9
GACCTGGGTGATGAAGGTTGGGCCACTGGCCTGTGCTTCCGGCGCGCCGGGCGGTGCCGGCGGGGCATTGATGATGATGGGCACGACGATGGGGGCGGCGGGCGCTTGCGAGCTTGCGATGAGGCCGGCGCCTTCCTTGATGTTGGCTGCAAGGCTTCCGGTCGCGCCTACCAGCCTGGCAAGCGGCGAGGCATCGTCCTGTCCGGTGCCCTTGCCAAGCTTGTCGGCGATGGCGCCAAGTCCCTTCTCGACATTGTCAGCCAGATCCTTGGTGGCGCCCACCAGAGCGGGATTGCCCTGGCCGGTGCCGATCTGTTTGGTGACCGAGGCCAGCCCCTCTGTGACGCTGCCGGCCAGTTTCTCGGTGGCCGTCACCAGTGCGGCCTGGTCCGACGCCTTCGGCTCGGGGCGCGGCGCGGCGCAATCGGGCAAGTTCGACTGCGAGACGGCGCGTTTGGTCTCGGCAGGCTGGATTCCCTTGGCTTGCGGCCCGACCTGACCGACCGTCTCATCAYTCTGGGGAGCGATCGCATCGTCCTGCTTTGCTGTTGTTCTATCCTGATCGACGGGCTCGATGCGCAGCACCAGCGACTTGTCGATCTCTGTGACAGGACTGCCGTCAAGGGTCTCGACAAAATAGCTGCCACCGCTGGCCAGCAGAACGCGGCCGCGTTCCAGAACGCATGAGCCGAGTTCGGTGGTTCGCGAAATGAAGGCGAATTGCTTGTCGCGGCCCAGTGTTCCAGAAAAAAAGGATGGCGATAACATCGCTAAAATAAAAAATATCGATGTGAATGCGTTTATCAGGAATGTTACACTTTCTCTTGATGAAGACGTGTTAACGAAGCTTTCGAGTTCTGACGATAGCGGTTTCGATCTAATATTTTTCTTTGGAGAAGTTTTTTCAAAGTCCTTCCATATTAGTTTTTTAAAGCTGAAATATTGATCAGACCTTTTTCCCTTCATGGTGTTCAGAATTCGGTCCATCCTGGTGAGGCCGGGTTGATTTCCCCTGCCTCCTGGCAGTTCGGCAGCGTTTTCCAAAACGCTGTCATAAAGTGTTCCGCGCAACGCGCTCATGAAGCTGTCGCGCCTGGCCTTTTCGAAGATGACTGAAGCAGCATAGGCTGCAATCGCCGCGACGGCTGCGGTCGGGATAATCCAGTTCTTGAAGACGAGATTGTTGTCGAAAACGATCAAGGCAAATGCGACGACCAGGCCGGTCAATCCACCGGTGATGAGGGCCGACTTGGCGCCAAAAAGCCCGGTTTTCTCGATCCGGATGGCGTAGGGCCGCGTCGCCTCCTTGTAGGCATCGACAGAAGCCTCGGTGTAGAAATCGCGACCGACCCTATCTGCATAGTTCCCGGCGTAAGCTAGGAAGTTCCGGTAGCGAGCGAGGAACTCCTCGGCCTCGGCCAACAGTCTGTCGTCGGCGGGCTGGTTAGGATTCGCCGGAGCCTGCCTTGTGGACACCGACTCCAATGGCGAACGAAAACGGCCAATATCCGCCAATTGCGCATCGATTGACTGCCGATCCTGCTCGAACACTTTCAGGCCTTGGCCGAACTCGTCCTTGACCCTGTCAAACAGCCGCCCCGCGTTAGAATGATAGGTGACTATGTCCATCTCCTCGGCGATGCGCTTGGCGCTGGCAAGGTCGAGAAGGCGGTTTATTTCCTTGATGGTGTCGGCGCTGGAGATGCCGACCTTCTGGATAGCGGCGAGCGCCTTGCGCTCTTCTGGGACGTCGTCGACAGACTGCGGCAACGGCAGCGAATTTCCCTTGTCGTTGTAGAAGATGGCGGGGCTGTTCTGCCGGCTGACCAGACAATACACGGCGTGAAAGAGCGCCTTGGCCTGGTCCGAGCAATTCTTCGTTTCATTCACCACACCTTCCACAGCGGCCTGTGGCGTGGCGTCAACTTGGCTTTTATCGCTACCCATTGCTTCCTCCCAGATCTTGTTCCAGAAAATCGCGCGCCCGTTCCAGGCCCATCACGAACAGGTCCCTCTGATCCCTTTCGTCCATGGCGAAGTTGAGCCAGTCGGCGTCCTGGACGTTGATGGCCGCGAGACGGAACGGGAATTGCGCAGGCATCGTGGTGCCAGCCTGAAGCTTTCGCCTTTCGAACACCTGTCTTCTGCGGTCCAGCACGGCAATGGCGTCACGGTCGCGCTGATCGCGAACCATGAAAGCGACTGTTCCGATGTCGGCGGCAAGGCTGCTCAGGCGGGCACGGCGACGGTAGGGCTTGGTTGGGGTGGCATTCATCAGCGGCACGGCGATTGTCGGAACGTCCGGGAGGATTGCGCTGAATGCATCGACCGGAAGGTTCGAAAACATCCCGCCATCGAGAAACGCCACCTCATCGATGTTGCGGAATTCATCCAGCTTGTCCTTGCTGGTCAGTCCACCAAATTTGTTGTCGATGAACTCTTTCCAACTGGTCTTGTTGACGCCAAAGGCGGCTGGCCCGAAAAAGAACGGGATCGACATAGACGCCCGCACGAGTGCCGCCGGCGAGTTCGTACCGGTCTCGCCGGATAGATACCTGACATCCTCGGGAAACTGGAATTTCACGCCGATTGGCACGCAGGCCGCCATCACCTGAAGCAGATGTCTGCCTTCGTCTTCTACCGGCTCCAGAGACGACAATGGCTGTTTTCCGAGCTTCTTGACGGCATCTATCGCCGCGTTCAGCTGTATCGAGATCGTCTTCAACCGGTCGAAGAGGTCATCTACGGTTCGCAGGCCGCGCTCGGCCAGAACGCCGCGAACCCAGTCTTCGAAGGCGTTGCCCGGGTTGAGTCCACGCGTTTGCAAAATTTGGCGAAAGGCGCCGAACCAGGCCGGCCACGACGATGGCAAGAAGGACTGTCGCTTGAGCAGGAACTGCTTGATCAGCCAGCGCGTCCGGTAGGGGCCGTCGATGAAGGCGCTCATCGGCATGGCATTGACGATGTTGACGACGTCCTTGTGGGTTTCGTTGAGCAGATCGTCGCCGCGTACTGCCGCCATGCCCATGGCCATGATGGCGCCGGCCGAGGCGCCGGCAACGCCGGCGAAGCGAACCCCAATGGTTTCCAGGCCGGTGACGAAGCCGGCATGCGCGATGCCCAGCACGCCGCCGCCCTGAAGGACGATGTTGGCTACTCTGTAGACGTTTTCGGGCGGCGGAGGCGGTTCGGGTGGCGCTGCGGCATTGAAGAATTCCAGGTCATTGGAGGTGGAACCCGCCGCCTTGGACGCGATCGCCTTGAGCCAGAAAAACTCGTCCACCTCAGGCCGCTTGCCGAGCTCTTTGATCTCGGCAAGCAAGCTGGTGACGCCCGGATCGTTCCAGACATCCAAGGTCATTGGTTTCGCCCCCGCGAACCCTATGACTGTTGCGCGGCATCACCGAAGACCCCAACCCTCGGACCTTGCGCCGGGGCGCACCATCATGGTGCCGTCATCCCCTGATCGTTCAGCCTTCTCTTCGAGCCATTCAGCAACTTTTGTTTAGGCTGAGCTTTATTAGGGCGCCACATTGTTTTCGTCGTCAAGTCGTTTTTGGCGTCAACTTGGCCTTCGCGTGAAGATCATCGCGAACGCGTCCATTCATTTCATGCTTTCGAGATGCCGGGATGGGTACTGGCAAGCAATTTCAGCATGCGGGCAGATATGATCGCGGCCGTTTGTTTAGGTCTCGGCCGAAGGGGTCTGATACCGCAGGTAAAGCGCGAATTGAACAGTATTGATCGGATGGGCCAGGTTTAACTGGAATCCCGAATCGCCACGAACGCATCGTGGCGCGGCGCGTTTCGCAAAGCCGGTGGATCAAAGGCCAGGGGATGCTTTCGGGCGCGGGGCCACGGTTCTTGCACCCCGCGCGGCATAGAGCCCTGCCGCTGCCGCTGCTGCCACCAAAGCGGCAAAGACCATCAGCTTCTGCGGCGTCGCGCCTTGCGGGCCGAAGGCGACGGCATACATGGTGCGGCCGGGAATGAAGGTCAAAAGCCCGGTAATGATCAGGCCGAAAATGTAGGTGCCCTGCATGATGCGGCGGTGCGCGGCAATGTTGCCGCCGCGCGCTGCGCGCACGCCGCGCCACAGCATCACCAGCACCAATAGCGACAGAAGGTGGATCGGGCTGAACGGCCCCCACAGCCGGATCGTCCAGATGAACAGGCCGGAGCCGGCAACCGTCGCCATCAGCACCACCCAGACGCGGCCAAGCGCCCGGTGCATCCGGTCGCCCTTGGTGCGCCAAAGCTGCATGGCACCAAGCAGCAGCGCGGCGATGGCGATCAGCGCATGGAGCTGGATGACGGGCGAGGCATGGAGCAAGGGGCTGAGTGACATCGGGGTTCTCCGGGGATGATGGATTATTGCCGACGCGGCGCTGGAGAGGCAAGGGAGGGCGGCGGCGAAGAACGATGCCTGCGACGAGGCTGCCGCGCCGTGCAGCGGGATCCAACATGCCGGAAGCCTGCGCACGAAAACAGGTTCGACCCTACTGAGCCGGCTCGACCACCTTGCGGCCGCGCGTCAGGTAGGCCAGCAGGCCAAGCAGCAGGAAGCCCATCACCCAGCATACGACAAAGGCAACGATGCCGATGGCAGCACCGAGGTCGACGCCGAGGCTGACGACGTTGCTGCTCAAACCCGGCAGTTTGTCCGCGGCACCCATACCGACATCGGCGGCCCATAGCATCACGATGTTGAAGCCGATGAACAGGAGCAGGAAAAACCAGCCGAAGAAGCCGCGCTTGCGCCTGACCGCTTCCATTCCTGATGCCCCGCTGACATTCCCAACGGCACGACAATTGCCCATCGCCCTTTACGGGGCAAGCCACGGCGACGGCCTGGCAAACAAAACAGCCCCGCGAACGGGGCTGTTTCCTGGCTGCGGCGATCAGGTTTACTTGCTGCCGCCGTGCGCTTTCACGCTCGAGCAGAATTCCGGATGGGTGTTGGTCGGGCTGGCGTTCTTGGCCTCATCCGCGCAGGCTGTCGCCATTGCGGTCTGGTCGTCCGGCGTCAGCGCCTTCCAGGCCTTGATGAAATCATCATCGCCGCGCAGCGTCTTCATGCTGGAATCGGTGTAGAAGGGCTGCATCTTGGCCGGGTCGTCGAGAGCGGACGTGCCGTTGCCGGCGGCGAGGGCCGAGCCGGCGACCATTGAAAGCGTCATGGCGCCAAGGCAGATCATCTTGATATTCATGATAGGTTCCTTCCCTGTTGCTTTGTGACCGTCGAAGCAACGATCAAATGTGTAACGGGAGGATTTGGGCAAAAGTTCCAGCTCTCCGCGTGAAATGAGTTCTATTTTCTGAAAATATATCTGACAGAAGCTTGAAACCTTCCCGGGGTTTTGTCGTATGCCATGCGAAAGCTCTTTCGTTGCCGGATGGCAGCGCAATAACCTATCACGGACGTGAATCGTGACTGGCGCTGGAGCCGGTCGGACGTCGCAGCGTTTGGCCGATTTGAAACTTCCCGACTCCTTGATGGTTCCGTACTGCCAGCCCGCCACGGCCTCAAAAAAAGGCCCCACCGGCAGGGCCGGCGGGGCATGATCGGAGGTCTGCGATCGCCTTGGGAAGGCGATGCCAGCAGCAACGAGAGCGCCGCGCGAAAAGTTTCACTGTTTTTTCGCGGGGATTGCCGATGGCGCTGAAGCGGGCTCAGCCGCTTGCTGCCCGCCGGCCTTGGCCGCGTCGGGTGAGTAGGTTCGGCACCACCAGCMGCACGATCGACAGCGCCATCATCAGCGTCGCGGCGGCGGTGATGGCGGGCGAGAGTTTTTCGCGGAGGCCGATGAACATTTCGAGCGGCATGGTCTCGGGCTGACGCTTGCCGCCGTCACCGCGCGGCTGGTCGGCGACCTCATCGCCGACCGGCGGCCCAACAGCGAGAGACTTGCGCCTTTTTCCCCTGGGCGGTTCTGAAGCCGGCCTGTCGCACGGCGCCTTGCTGCGATATCCTTTGGCGATGAAGCTCAGCCAGAGCATAGGGTTCTGCACCTCCGCCGACGGCACGCGCATCGCAGTCGCCTCCTGCGGGAAGGGCGAGGTGATCGTGCGGGCGGCGCACTGGCTGAGTCATGTCGACTATGATCTGGAGAGCCCGGTCTGGCGGCCATGGCTGCAGGCGCTTTCGGCCCGCAACCGGTTCGTGCGCTACGATCCGCGCGGCTGCGGCCTGTCGGATCGTCATGTCGCCGATCTCTCGATCGAAGCCTGGCACGCGGACCTCGACGCCGTGACGGCTGCGATAGAGGAGCCAAAATTCATCCTGCTCGGCCTGTCGCAGGGCGGCGCGCTCAGCATTGCCT
>NZ_JBFUGJ010000336.1:0-6316 GCF_056402975.1 Mesorhizobium sp. P3_A9
CCGACGAGGTCTATGCCATCGCCGAGCTGATCCGCCGCCAGYAGGGTGGCGCAGCGGTTGTGCTGGGTGCGCTCTCGCCGCGCACCCGCAATGCGCAGGTCGAGCTGTTCCAGTCAGGCGATGTCGACTATCTCATCGCCACCGATGCCATCGGCATGGGCCTCAACCTCGATCTCGACCATGTCGCCTTCGCCCAGAACCGCAAGTTCGACGGCTACCAGTATCGCAATCTGACGGCGGCCGAGCTCGGCCAGATCGCCGGCCGTGCCGGCCGGCACCTGCGCGACGGCACCTTTGGCGTCACCGGCCAGGTCGACCCGCTCGACGAAGACCTGGTCAAGAAGATCGAAGGCCATGATTTCGAGCCGGTGAAGGTGCTGCAATGGCGCACCGCGCATTTCGATTTCGCCAGTCTGGACGCATTGAAACGCTCGATCGAGACCAACGCGCCGGTCGAGGGCCTGACGCGCGCGCTGCCGGCGGTGGACGCGCAGGCGCTCGAATATCTCTCCCGCGACGAGGACATCCGCGCGCTCGCCACCGATGCCAAGCGCGTGGCGCTGCTGTGGGAAGCCTGCGCGCTGCCCGACTACCGCAAGATCGCGCCGGCCCAGCATGCYGACCTCATCGCCTCGATCTATATGGACCTTGCCCGCCATGGCCATGTCGACGAAAACTACATGGCCGAGCAGGTGCGCCGCGCCGACACCACCGAGGGCGACATCGACACGCTGTCGCACCGCATTGCCCAGATCCGCACCTGGACATTCGTGTCGAACCGGCCCGGCTGGCTGGCCGATCAGGCACACTGGCAGGAAAAGACGCGCGAAATCGAAGACAGATTGTCGGATGCGCTGCATGAGCGGTTGACGAAACGCTTCGTAGACCGCAGGACTTCCGTCCTCATGCGGCGCCTTAGAGAAAATACCATGCCTGAAGCCGAAATTAGTCCWACCGGAACCGTCCTTGTCGAAGGCCACCATGTCGGCGAGTTGCAAGGGTTCCGCTTCACCGCCGACCAGACCGCCGGCGGCGAAGACGCCAAGGCCGTGCGCACGGCCGCGCAAAAAGCGCTGGCCGCCGAATTCGAGGCGCGAGCCGAACGTTTCGGTGCCTGCGCCAATGGCGACCTGGCACTTGGCTCGGACGGCACGCTGCGCTGGATCGGCGCGCCGATCGGCACGCTGGTTTCCGGCGAAGACGCGCTGAAGCCGCGCCTTGTGCTGCTGGCCGACGAACAGCTGACCGGCCCGGCGCGCGACAAGGTCGCCGCGCGCGCCGAACGTTTCGTCAATTTCCAGATCGAAAGTCTGCTGAAGCCGCTGGTCGACCTGAAGAACGCCGACCAGATTTCCGGCATCGGCCGTGGCATTGCCTTCCAGCTGGTCGAGAATTTCGGCCTCATCAACCGCCGCGACATCGCCGAGGAGATGAAGTCGCTCGACCAGGAAGGTCGCGCAGCGCTTCGCCGGCTCGGCGTGCGCTTCGGCGCCTATCATGTCTTCGTGCCGGCGCTGATCAAGCCGGCGCCCGCTGGACTGGTGACCTTACTATGGGCGCTGACGAACGACGGCAAGGACAAGCCTGGTTTCGGCGACGTGGTCCACGCGCTGGCGTCGGGCCGCACCTCCGTGGTCATCGATCCGACCTTCGACAAGGCCTTCTACAAGCTTGCCGGCTACCGCAATCTCGGCCGCCGCGCCGTGCGCATCGACATATTGGAACGGCTGGCGGATCTCATCCGTCCGGCAACCAACTGGAAGCCCGGCCTCGGCCAGCGTCCGGACGGCGCCTATGACGGCCAGTCCTTCATGGTGACGCCGCCAATGATGTCGATCCTCGGCGCCACCGCCGATGACATGGAAGAGATCCTCAAGGGTCTCGGCTATCGCGCCGAGCCGAAGCCGCCGGCGGAGGTCAAGGCGCGGCTGGAAGCGCAGGACACTGCCGCACGCGAAGCCGCAGCAGCCAAGCTCGCAGCGGAAGAGGCTGCACGCGCCGAGCAGGCCAGGGCTGCTGAGGCTGCCGCAACAGATGCGGCGGCGGAGGCAGCAGTCGAGGGTTCGGAACCGGCTGCCGCCGAGGTCGCCGTCGAAGCGCCGGCCGAAATCATCGCTGAAACGGCAGCAGAGCCTGTCGCTGAGGAGCCAACCGAAGCTCCGGCAGAAGCCACGGAAGAGCCCGCAACGGAGGCTGTCGCCGAAGCGGCTGCTGAACCTGCTGCCGAGCCGGAAGCGGAAGCCATCACTGACATCGTCGTCGCCGAAAGCGCCGACGCTCTCACCTCCCCCTTGATGGGGGAGGTCGCGGCGCGAAGCGACGCGGGTGGGGGTGATGGCGCTGACGATACGGGTGGTGCTGACGAAGCCGCCGCTGCCCCCACCCCGGCGCTGCGCGCCGACCCTCCCCACGAGGGGGAGGGTGAGGCCAGCGAACCCGCCGAGGCGGCCGCCGACGCGCCTGCCGCCGAAGCCGAAGCGCCCAAGCCGATCCTGTTGTGGCGTCAGGGCCGTTTCRAACAGCGCCCCCGTCATCACGAAGGCCGCAACAACCGCCAGCGCAATGGTCAGGCACGCGGCGGACGCAGCAATGCGCCGGCCGATGCCGCCGGCGCACCGGCAGCGGCCACGCCAGGCGAACGCCCGGCCCATGAAGGGCGGCGCGACGGCGCCGGCAAACCGCGCTTCGACCGCTCGAAGTTCAAGCCCAAGCCGCAGGCCGAAGGCGAACAGCGCCGCGACGGCCGCCCGCAAGGCGAGCGTCCAGAGCGTCGTGACGGCCGGCCCGACTGGAAGGGCGGCAGGCCCGAAGGCAAGGGCGGTCGCCCCGATCAGGGTGGCGCAAAAGCCGCCTTCCAGCCAAAGCCGCGCGAGGAACGTCCGGTGCGCTTCGATCCGGACTCACCCTTCGCCAAGCTCGC
Organism: Mesorhizobium sp. P3_A9; assembly: GCF_056402975.1. Classification (NCBI taxonomy): domain Bacteria; kingdom Pseudomonadati; phylum Pseudomonadota; class Alphaproteobacteria; order Hyphomicrobiales; family Phyllobacteriaceae; genus Mesorhizobium; species Mesorhizobium sp. P3_A9. The sequence continues at coordinate 2,921 of NZ_JBFUGJ010000336.1, forward strand.
CGCCTTGCGCGACCAGCTGAAGAAGTAAGCCAGAGCCGGATGATTTCAGGTCGAATCGACCTGAATCTGAATCCGCCTCTAAGCTAAGAGATGGAGCATGATGTCGCCCGAAAACCGCTTCGCACTTTTCGGCATCATGCTCTAGGCGGGTTCGATGGTTGCTGAAGGCCGCCAGCGTATCGACAAATGGCTGTTCTTCTCGCGCGCGGTGAAATCGCGCTCGCTGGCGGCAAAGCTGGTCGTTGCCGGGCGGGTGCGCATCAATCGCGACAAAGCAGCGCAGGCCTCCGATCTGGTCAAGCCKGGCGACGTCCTGACCATCACGCTCGACCGGCGCATCTTCGTCTGGAAGGTGCTCGCCGCCGGCGTCCGGCGCGGCCCGGCCGAGGAAGCCCGCACCCTCTATGAGGACATGTCGCCGCCACCCACACCGAAGGGCGAAGCCCTTCCCGATGCTATCCCGGCGCTGCGCGAGGCCGGCAGCGGCCGCCCGACCAAAAGAGAGCGCCGCCAGACCGACCGCTTGCATGGCGAAGATTGAGGCTTGCCGAGCGGAACGGGGGCCGCGATCTCAGGCCGACGGCGGAGGCGCGACGGAACCGAACCCGGCAAACAAGACGCTCGACGCGACATCGCACGCCCCTGGCGCGCTTGCTGTCTGGAATTCCATTCCGGAAACGCCGAAGCTGCCGGGCATGGCAACCCTTGCAAGCGACCGACAAAGGCGTTACCTCACGGAAAAAGCCCAAGAAAACTGGCCCAATAAGCTGGGACGTCCCGGAGCCGACCGATGACCTATGTCGTGACCGACAATTGCATCAAATGCAAATACATGGACTGCATCGAAGTCTGTCCGGTCGACTGTTTCTATGAGGGCGACAACATGCTCGTCATCCACCCCGACGAGTGCATCGACTGCGGCGTCTGCGAGCCCGAATGCCCCGCCGACGCGATCAAGCCCGACACCGAGCCCGGCCTCGACAAATGGCTGCAGATCAACACCGAATATGCCGACAAATGGCCCAACATCACCGCCAAGAAGGAGCCGCCGGCAGACGCCAAGACCTTCGACGGCGAGGCCGGCAAGTTCGAGAAATACTTCTCCGCCGAGCCCGGCGAGGGCGATTGACAAGTCGGCCGTAAAGGCTTGTATGACGCAGCGTAACAGGCACGTCGGATGAACCGCCTTGACAGGCGGCGATTGGTTGTGGCCTTCGCGAATGCAGCAAAACCTTGATTCTTCCGACTTTTTGTGCTACATCAGCGAAACATGCCGGTGACACAACGTCGATTTATGGCGCAGACGCCCCAAATCACTGAAAGGTGAAGATCCCACTCCGGACCAGAGCGATCTGGGCCAGGCGGTCGCAGTTCGTGCGGTTTGCCGGTCCCGGCCTTTCCGGTGGGGTTCATCTGTTGTGCGGCTAACGATCGGTTCCCCCGGTCGCACGAGTTCGGGCCGGCAGGACGCCGGTACCACAACAAGGAGTTCAGGGCGTAATGGCAACGATCACCCCCCAGAAGAAGTCCACTGGTGCGCGTCATGGTTTCAAGACCGGCGAGTACATCGTCTACCCGGCGCACGGCGTTGGCCAGATCGTGTCGATCGACGAGCAGGAAGTGGCTGGCCACAAGCTCGAACTGTTCGTCATCGACTTCCAGAAGGACAAGATGCGCCTGAAGGTGCCGGTCGCCAAGGCGACCTCCATCGGCATGCGCAAGCTGTCGGAAGAGGATTATGTCGAGCGCGCGCTGAAGGTYGTKCAGGGCCGCGCCCGCGTCAAGCGCACCATGTGGTCGCGCCGCGCCCAGGAATATGATGCCAAGATCAATTCGGGCGACCTGATCTCGATCTCGGAAGTCGTGCGTGACCTCTATCGTGCCGACAACCAGCCGGAGCAGTCCTATTCCGAGCGTCAGCTCTATGAGGCGGCACTCGACCGCATGGCCCGCGAGATCGCGGCCGTCAACCGCATGTCGGAAACCGAAGCCGTGCGCCTGATCGAGGTCAACCTCAACAAGGGCCCKAAGCGCGGCGCCAAGGCCGACAATGAGGAAGCCGAGCAGGAAGAAGCTGCCTGATCCCTTCGTCTCTGAATTTAGAAAACCCGGCCTCGCGCCGGGTTTTTGTTTTTCGAACAGGCGAAACGAGGGCCGCGTCTACGCCTGACCGCCGCCTTCCTTCTCCGCCTCCTGCTTTAGCGTCGCGATGAACCGCTTCGTCCGCTGCTGCTCCGGATTGCCGAACAGCACGGCGGACGGCCCTTTCTCGACGATGACGCCGGCATCGAGGAACACCGCTTCCTGCGCGATCTTGGAGGCAAGCCGCAAATCATGCGTCGCCATCACCATGGTCGTGCCCTCGCTGGCAAGCTTGCCGAGCACGTCGACCACCTCTTGCGCCAGTTCCGGGTCTAGCGCCGAAGTTGGCTCGTCACAGAGCAGCACCTTCGGCGACGGCGCGAGCGCACGGGCGATCGCCACGCGCTGCTGCTGGCCGCCCGACAGCGTCGCCGGCCAGGCATCGGCCTTGTGCGCCATCCCGACCTTTTCCAGCAAAGCGAGCGCCCGCTCGCGCGCCTTCTCCGTCGGCCATTTCAGCACCGTCACCAGGCCTTCCATGACATTCTCGATCGCCGTGCGATGCGGGAACAGCTGAAAATTCTGGAACACCATGCCGGTCTGCAGGCGCAGGCGCTGGATATCCTTGGCCGCGACCTTGCCGCCTGGGCGGAATTCGAGCGTCTCGTCGCCGATGCGCACCGTGCCAGAAGTCGGGATCTCGAGCAGGTTGATGCAGCGCAAGAGCGTGCTCTTGCCGCCGCCCGAAGGACCGACAAGCGCTGTGACACTGCCTTCGGCGATGGTAACGGTGACACCCTTCAGCACGAGATTGTCGCCGAAGCGTTTTTCGATGTTGCTGAGGCCGATCATGAGCGTGCCTCCAAGAAGCCGCCATAGCGGTTGAGCCGGGTTTCCAGCCTTGTCTGCAGGGCCGACAGCACCGAGCTCAGCGCCAGATAGAGGATCGCCGCCTCGACATAGAGGATCAGCGGCTCATAGGTGGTGGCGACGATGCGCTGTGCTGCCTGGAACATCTCCGGCACGGTGATGGCGGCAGCCAGCGAGGTGTCCTTGACCAGCGAGATGAAGGTGTTGGAAAGCGGCGGCACCGCGACACGGCCGGCTTGCGGCAGGATGGTGCGCCGCATCGCCTGGCTCCAGGTCATGCCGATCGAATAGGCGGCTTCCCACTGGCCTTTCGGCACCGAGCCTATCGCCGCACGGATGATCTCCGACGTGTAAGCGCCGATGTTGAGCGTGAAGCCGATCAACGCTGCCGTGAAAGCGTCGAGCAGAATGCCGACCGACGGCAGGCCGTAGAAGATCAGGAAC
>NZ_JBFUGJ010000337.1:0-6296 GCF_056402975.1 Mesorhizobium sp. P3_A9
GCCTGACATCGACCTGGCGCCCTTCTTCAAGCTGATGGCCAATGAGGCGGTGGTCAAAGTCTTCCATGCCGCAAGGCAAGACATCGAAATCATCGTCCATCTCGGCGATCTGGTTCCGCACCCGGTGTTCGATACGCAGGTCGCGGCGATGGTCTGCGGCTTTGGCGACAGCGTTTCTTACGACCAGCTCGTGCAACGCATAACCGGCGCGCGGCTCGACAAGTCGTCGCGCTTCACCGATTGGCGCCACCGGCCGCTGTCCGACAAGCAGCTCGATTACGCGCTGGCCGACGTCACCCATCTGATCGAGGTCTATCAGCACCTCAGCGCCGAGCTGGAGCGGGAAAACCGCGCCCATTGGCTGAACGAAGAGATGGATGTGCTGACCTCGCGCGAGACCTACGATCCGCATCCCGAAGACGCCTGGAAGCGGCTGAAGATGCGGCTGCGCAAGCCGCAGGAACTGGCGATCGTGCAGACCGTGGCGGCATGGCGCGAGCGCGAGGCGCGCGAGCGCGACGTACCGCGCGGCCGTGTGCTCAAGGACGACGCGATCTACGAAGTGGCGCAGCAGGCACCACGCGACGCGGCGGCCCTTGCCAAGCTGCGCACCACGCCAAAGGGCTGGGAGCGCTCCTCGACGGCAACGGCCCTGCTTGGGGCAGTCAATACAGCACTTGCCTTGCCCAAGGAGGAGATGCCGAAACTGCCGAAGAATTTTCAGCCGCCGGAAGGCTCAAGCGCGGCGGCCGAATTGTTGAAAGTCCTGCTGCGGATCGTCGCCGAAAAGCAGGGCGTGGCTTCGAAAGTTCTGGCTTCCAGCGACGACATCGACCGCATCGCGGCCGAGGGCGAGGATGCCGATGTGCCGGCGCTGCAAGGCTGGCGGCGCGCCGTGTTCGGCGAAGCAGCACTGAAGCTGGTGCGCGGCGAGATCGGCATTAAGTTCGACAAGCGCAAGATCGCGGTGTTCGATTTGTAGAACGAACGGACTTCCCTTCTCCCCTTGGGGAGAAGGAAGAAACGCTCGGCTCAGACCACCCCGAGCAGATGCAGCGTGAACCAGATCCAGGCCAGCGCCAGCACCACAGCACCTGCGAAGAACGAACGGCTGCGCAGCCGCAGATTGTTGCTGGTCAGGTGGACCCAGGCGTGGAAATAGCGCGTCAGGACGAAAATCCACACCAGCGCCAAGGTCAGATAATTGACGCCGTTGGTGACGTGGAGCGTCAGGCACAGCACGTAGAAAAGCACCGGCAGTTCGAACTGGTTGCAGAGATTGGCGGCAACGGTGACGCTGGATGCAGGCTCGGTCGAACGCGCCTTGAACTGGCCGACCTTGGCCTCGCCTGACTTCACCGCGACGAAGCGGCGCCGACCCATCACGACGTAAACGATGTAGACCAGCAGAACTTGCGCCAGAACGGGCCAGAAGATCGCGGTCTGGTTCATGACATGTCCCCTGCCCTGTCCGGCATCAAGCCTAGAGTGTTTCACCGTTTCACGGAAACGGCGAACCGCTCTAGCTCTTTGTTTTGACGCAATTCCGAACGGAAAACCGCTTCACACTTTTCCTGGAATTGCTCTATCGTCTCTGGCCCATCAGCCAGAAAGCGGCGATGACGAGCAGCGGGATGGCGAGAAGCGCGAATTTGGTGACGATCAGCGCCGAAGCCAAAGACAGCGAATCCGGGTTGGCCGACAGGAAATCGGACAGAAGCCGTGCCACGGCGATATTCTGGGCATAGTCGGCAAGCGTGTAGGGCAGCACCAGCACCAGCGCGAAGATCGACTGCACCTGCCCGGGAAGCACGCGAAAATTCTTCAGGCGCCGGCCGGCGGCCAGGATCAGGCTGACCAATGTCAGCGACAGCAGCGCCGGGAACAAGAGATCGAAGGTCAGATAGTGCCAGACCAGAATGATCTCGCCGCCGCGCCGGCCAAGCGCCGTCAGCCAGGCCATGCCTTCGTCGGGTGTGAAGCCGAAATAACGCATGTCGAGCGACGGCAGGCCGCCGCTCAACTGGCGGAAATAGAAGAATTCCATCACCGTCATGGCGATGAAGACCGCCGCCGACAGGAAACACAGCGCACCCGCATGGCGCGACAGCCGCAGGATCGTCGCGGTCAGGCTCCGCCCGAGCCCGTATTGTTCAGGCTCCGCCGGGATAGTTCGGGCTTTCGCGGGTAATCGTGACGTCATGGGCGTGGCTTTCACGAAGTCCGGCGTTGGATATGCGCACAAAGGTGGCGCGTTCACGGAAATCGGCAAGGTCGCGGCCACCGACATAACCCATAGCGGCTTTTAGCCCGCCTGCAAGCTGATGCAGCACGCCAGACACAGGTCCTTTGTAGGGAACCTGGCCTTCAATGCCTTCCGGCACCAGTTTCAGCGTGTCGCGCACTTCGGCCTGGAAGTAGCGATCGGCCGAGCCGCGCGCCATGGCGCCGACCGAACCCATGCCGCGATAGGCCTTGAACGAGCGGCCCTGGTGCAGATAGACCTCGCCCGGGCTCTCGTCGGTACCAGCCAGCAGCGAACCGATCATCGCGGCGCTGGCGCCGGCGGCGAGCGCCTTGGCGAGATCGCCGGAATATTTGATGCCGCCATCGGCAATCACCGACACACCGGATTTGTGCGCCGTCTCGACCGCCGACATGATGGCCGAAAGCTGTGGAACGCCAACACCGGCGACGATGCGGGTGGTGCAGATGGAGCCCGGGCCGATACCGACCTTGACGGCGTCGGCGCCGGCATCGATCAGCGCCTGCGTGCCCTCGGCGGTGGCGACATTGCCGGCCAGGATGCGAACCGAATTGGAGAGCTTCTTCGCCCGCGTGACGGCATCGAGCACGCGCTGCGAGTGGCCGTGCGCGGTGTCGATGACCAGAAGGTCGACGCCGGCATCGATCAAACGCTCGGCGCGCTCGAAGCCGTCATCGCCAACGCTGGTGGCGGCTGCTGCGCGCAGGCGGCCCTGCGCATCCTTGGTGGCGTGCGGATTGAGCTGCGACTTCTCGATGTCCTTGACGGTGATCAGGCCAACGCAATTGCCTTGCTTGTCGACAACGACAAGCTTCTCGATGCGGTGCTGGTGCAGAAGCCGCTTGGCCTCGTCCTGGTCGACATTCTCCTTGACCGTGATCAGGTTCTCACGGGTCATCAATTCGTAGACCTTCTGCGCCGGGTCGGAGGCGAAGCGCACGTCGCGGTTGGTCAGGATGCCGACCAGCCGGCCGATCTTCTGGCCGCCGGTACCGCCATTCTCGACCACCGGAATGCCCGAGATCGAATAAGTGCGCATCAGCGACAGCGCGTCGGCAAGGGTGGCGTCGGGGCCGATGGTGACGGGATTGATCACCATGCCGGACTCGAACTTCTTCACCTGCCGCACCTGCTCGGCCTGCTCTGCCGGCGAGAAATTGCGATGGATGACGCCGATGCCGCCGGCCTGGGCCATGGCGATGGCAAGACGCGCCTCGGTGACGGTGTCCATCGCGGCGGAGAGGATCGGCACGTTGAGGTCGATGTCGCCGGCAATGCGGGTGCGGACATCGGTTTCGCCCGGCATGACCTCGGAATGACCCGGCTGCAAAAGCACGTCGTCAAAGGTCAGCGCCAGTGCGCCGGTGGACGTTTCGATGATTTTTGCCATGGCCAGCCCTTTAGAATGCGGAAAAAGCGCTGGACCGGGATGGACAGCGCCGACTCGTTCTTCCCTTTCAGGATTGGCGCTGGCTGGTAACACGTCGCGGCGCGGATGAAAAGCCGATGATTTCACGCTCCCGGAAAGGTGACCTTTTCCGAAAAGATGCCACCCAGGGTTGCCAGTCGCACAAAAGTGACAGCAAATTAATGCGACATCCACCCGAAGGCATGGTAACCGCCCGCTTCAAGGCCGACATGCAATCGGCAACGCAACATTCAAGTCTGGACGCGTTCCTTGAATCGCACCATCCCGCTCATCCTGGCGGTCGCCCTTTTCATGGAAAACATGGATTCGACCGTCATCGCGACATCGCTGCCGGCGATCGCCATCGACATCCATACCAGCCCGATCGCGCTCAAGCTGGCGCTGACCGCCTATCTCGTCTCCCTGGCGATCTTCATTCCGATCAGCGGCTGGATGGCCGACCGTTTTGGCGCCAAGAACATCTTTCGGGCCGCGATCGCGGTCTTCATCGTTGGTTCCATCGCTTGCGCCCTGTCCGGTTCGCTGCCGGCCTTCGTCGTTTCGCGCTTCCTGCAAGGCATTGGCGGCGCCATGATGACGCCGGTCGGGCGCCTGGTGCTGGTGCGCGCCACGCCCAAGAGCGAACTGGTCGCGGCGATGTCATGGCTGACCGTTCCCGCACTGGTTGGACCGCTGGTCGGCCCGCCGATCGGCGGCTTCATCACCACCTATTTCACCTGGCACTGGATCTTCCTGATCAATGTGCCGATCGGCCTGATCGGCATCTGGCTGGCCACACGCTTCCTGCCGGAAACCGAATCGATGGCAACGCCGCCGCTCGATTTCGTCGGCTTCGTGCTGAGCGGGCTAGCGGCATCCGGCGTCGTGTTCGGCCTGTCGGTGGTCTCCCTGCCCTATCTGCCGCCGGCCACCGGCCTTATCACCGTGGCCGTCGGGCTGCTGTCAGGCGTGCTCTACCTGCTGCACGCGCGCCGCGCCAAAAACCCGCTGCTGGCGCTCGAACTGTTCCGCAACCAGGTGTTCCGCTCCTCGGTGCTTGGCGGCTCGCTGTTTCGCATCGGCATCGGCGCCGTGCCGTTCCTGCTGCCGCTGATGTTCCAGATCGGCTTCGGGCTGACGCCGTTCCAGTCCGGCATGATCACCTTCGTCTCGGCGATCGGCGCCATCGGCATGAAGTTCGTGACAGCACTGATCTTCCGGCTCGCCGGCTTCCGCCGCGTGCTGATCTGGGGCTCGCTGATCGCCGCCGCATCGATCGCCATATACGGCCTGTTTACGCCAGAGACGCCTTACGCGCTGATGCTGGCCATATTGCTGGTCGGCGGCTTCATCCGCTCGATGTTCTTCACCGGGGTGAATGCGCTCTCCTATGCCGAGGTGTCGGCAGAAGATACCAGCAAGGCAACGCCGATCACGGCGGTGTTCCAGCAGCTCTCGATTGCGCTCGGCGTGGCGCTCGCCGGCGGCATTCTGGAAGTCTCGACCTCGATCCATGGCGGACCACTGGCGCTGAGCGACTTCCATATCGCCTTCTTCATCGTGGCGGCCGTATCGGCCTTGGCGTCGATATCGTTCATGCGGATGGCGCCAGATGCAGGCAACGCCGTGTCCGGCCATGGCCGGCTGACAACGCCCAAGACGCTGGAGCCGGTCAGATCGCCGGGGGAGTGAGGCGGGTCGGCTTAGGCTTCTGGGTCGTCCGACCCTTCGCTATGGCTCAGGGCGTTCGAGTCCTTCGGAACGTCCACTGGACGTTCCGATCCGCCTGAGGGCGTACCCGCCTCTCGCCCCTTAAAGTCTTTGGCCAGCAGATAAAGCTCCACCGACTCATCGCGCGACGCCGGCGGCTTGACGTGGTGGACGGAGCGGAAATTCTTCTTCAGCATCGAGAGCAGTTCGTTCTCCGCGCCGCCCTGAAAAGTCTTGGCGAGGAAATGGCCGCCCGGCTTCAGGACCGACAGCGCGAAATCGGCCGCCACCTCGCACAGATGCATGGTGCGGATGTGGTCGGTCCGCTTGTGGCCGGTGGTTGGTGCGGCCATGTCGGACAACACGACATCCGGGTCACCACCCAGCGCTTCGGCGAGCTTCTGCGGCGCATCCGCATCCAGGAAATCCATCAACAGCACCGGCGCGCCGGGCACGGCATCCATTTCCAGATAGTCGATGCCGATGACGTGCGGATTTTCCGCCGTCGATTTCGTGCGGGCGGCCGCGACCTGGCACCAGCCGCCGGGGGCGGCTCCGAGATCAATCACCTTCATGCCGGGTTTGAGCAAATGGTGCTTGTCGTCGATCTCGATCAGCTTATAGGCCGCGCGCGAGCGATAGCCGTCCGCCTTCGACCGCTGGACATAGGGATCGTTGATGTGGCGCTGCAGCCAGCGGCGCGACGATTCCTTCAGCCCGCTCTTCTTCTTGATCCGCGTCTTCAGCACGCGAATGCTGGCCGAGCCTGGTTTTTCCGGTTTCTTGGTCATTGCCTGATTTCTTGTTTGGGCATGTGCGTTTCGCGGAGGGCTTCCCCCACTCCGTCGCCGCTTCGCGGCGCCACCTCTCCCCCCTCCGGAGGGAGAGGAAGGGAGCCAGCCTGCATCAGCT
>NZ_JBFUGJ010000338.1:0-6213 GCF_056402975.1 Mesorhizobium sp. P3_A9
ATGATCGACGTGCGCAAGGATCTGCCCGAGGATCTGCAGGGGGCGATCTTCGTCGAAGCGCCGATCGATGAGGGCATCTTCGTCATCCGCAGCTTCGTCCCGGACGACAGCTGGAAGCCGATCGTGTCGCGCTTTCTCGATCAAAGCTCCTGCGAGCTGCAGGATTTCTAGACCAGATCGAGGCCTGATATCCGCACCAGGAGAGCCGGCAGCGGATGCTGCCTGACGAGCCAGTCGCCGCCTAGGGAAGACTCAGTGGTGCGGCATCGGCGTCCGTGGCGATCCCGGCTTGTCGGGCCCGGCAGGCCGCGCTTCGCCGGCGCTGGACCGCTCATAGCGGATGCCGGGAAAGATGATCACCGCCGCCGGTATTTCGGTGGTTTGCTTGGCTCGATTGGTCGGTGCCGCACGCGGCACGAAAGACAGTACCATGCCCATGATTCGCGCATTCCTCTCGGTTTCCCCGGAGCACAACGCAACGCCTCCAAATATCATTAAGGACGGCAGAGGGTTAACGGAGCGCTAACGGATCACCGCTAACTTGATCTTTGTCCAGAGGTCAGGAGGTTCTGACCGAGGCAATCGCGAAACCGACACAGTCCCGGTTGAGCGTGATCAAGGCTGTGTGTCGAGTATCGGGTATCCTTCGTGTCATCTTCGGACTTCAGGCAAATCGCGATACGGACGGAATCGGGCAAGGCCGAAAGGCTTTTCCGCGCCGCGGTGTCGGCGTTCTGTTCGCTGACCCGCCCCTCCCGCCGCGAGATCGGCCAGCTCGAAGACCTGACACTGCCGCTGTTCGACGATGTGTCCGTCGAATCGCGACGCTACGTGGCAGCCGCCCTCTCCGAATGTGAGTATGCCCCCGCGGCACTCGTGCGGCGCCTGTGCGAAGAACCGGTCGACATTGCCGCGCCGCTGCTGATCCGCTCGCGCGCCGTCAGCGATATCGACCTGATCGCGCTGATCGGCAGGCATGGGCTGCCGCATGCGCGCGCCATCGCGCGCCGCAAGGACCTGAACCCGACCATTGCCGACCTGATCAGGGTGCTCGAAAGACCGACGCTGGTGCGGAAGCGGGATCCTGAGGTGCAAGCTCCCGCGGCGCTAACCGTCGCAGTCGTCAATGTGGAAGYGACCGAAGACAGCGCGACGAGCCAACAGCCCTCCGGCATTGCTGCCGAGAATGCGCGGCGCAGGCTGCGCTCCATGATGCACACCGGTGATGAAGCACTGGCGGCGAAGGTCGATGCGTTCCACGGTTCGGATACCTATGTCAAGCTGCGCGAGACGGCGCTGACGGGAAACGCCGCCTTCTTCCAGACCGCGCTGGCGGACGTGCTCGACATTGATTTTTCGACCGCGCGATCGCTGACCGCCAACCAGAACTACGCCTCATTGTTGGCGGCGCTGCGCTCTCTCGACTTCAGCGAAGACAGGGCCTTCCTGATCACGGTCGCCATCTATCCCAGCCTGTTCCCGCATCCGCAGGCCATCCGCACCTATCTCGACCGCTATCGTCTGCTGCATCGCGATGTGGCTCTGGACACGGTGCGGGGATGGAAAGCCGAGACGCTGTCCAGGATGGTCCGTGAAGATTCCCCGGCAAACAGCGACAGCCGGACGGCCTCGAACAGCGACGATGCCGCCCCCAGCCTCAGGGCGTCTTCACGGAAATAAGCTCCTCGACGGGAACGGTGCCGGCCTCGATCTCGACCACCCAGATGTCGGGATCGAATTTCTTTTCCCTCTCGAGACGGGCATCGAGCACAGCCTGATCATCGCCGGCTGTGAGAAGGCTGAAGAAGCGGTCGTCCGGCTTGGCCGAATCGTAGCTTGTCTGCGGCGCCGGTCCGTAAAGCGCGATTTCGCCCAGCCTACCCCGCGCCAGCACGAAAACAGCACCGGCCTCGGTCGCGCCACGGTTGACCACGGCGGCAAATCCGCCGGCGCCGAAAACCCGGCGCACCAAGGCCGAGACCCAAAGATCCGATGTGACGCGCATGAAAACTCCGCAAAGTGTGCGGGCTATGTATCGCTGTTTCCGCCGCTGGGCGAGCCGTCGTTTCAGGCCTTAGTTGGTCAGGCCGATCTCGCGCATCTTGACGTAGACGAYYTCGTCGGGCTCGCCGGTCTGCGGCAGSCCGAACAGCGACTGGAATTCCTTGATCGCYGCCTTGGTGCGCGCACCGACCACACCGTCCAACTGCATATCGTCATTGCCGAACGCCTTGAGCCCGGCCTGGATCTTGACGATGCGGGGATCGGGTCCCTGGGTCTGGGCCCCATCCGCCTGYCCTGAATTCGTTTGCCCGGCATTTGTCTGCCCGGAATTTGTCTGCAACGACACCGGAACGGCGGCTGGCGCGACGTCGGGACGAGGCTGCGGTTTCGGCACGGCAGCGGTCTTCGGCGTTGCGCCAAGCTGATCCAGCAGCAGCGCATCGATTTCGCCGGAGGCGTTGAGCCCGACCTTCTGCTGATAGGCCTGTATGGCCTTGCGCGTGTTGGGGCCGGAAATGCCGTCGACMGTGCCGGRATAGAARTCGAGGTCCTTCAATATGCCCTGSACCTGCTCGACCACCGGATCGCCCTTGACCGGCGACGGCGCGGCACTGGGTCGTTCGATGTTGAATGTGGTCTCCGGCTCGTCAGCCGCGGCGCGCGGAAAAGCCTGAATGCTGCGGGTGGCGAAGAACGCGCCTGCATGCGGGAAAGGCTGATACCACAGCGCATTCGCCGAGACATAGAACAGCGTCACCAGGAATGCCGTCGATCCGCCCACCAGAACGGGATTGCGCGAAATCATGCCGCCGACGGCGATGGCGCCGTCCTGAAAGGCATTGCTGCGGCGYTTGACYGCCTTARSCTGTTTTGCGGAGCGAGCCATTYCTGTCCCCTTTCGCCCTCGTCACCGGCATCGTCAGCACCCCTGCCTGGTGCGCCGGGCGCCCCTTCGGCCCGTTGACCGGCAGGCCGATGGTCACCGTGGTGCCCTCGCCCGGCATGCTYTCGATCGACATSGTGCCTTCGTGCAGCGCCACCAGCCCCTTCACCAGGGACAGGCCAAGGCCGGTCCCCTCGAARCGGCGCGTATAGTCGTTCTGGATCTGCATGAASGGCTTGCCGAGATTGGCGAAATCCTCYTCGGCGATGCCGATGCCGGTRTCCCTGACCCAGAAATGCAGGCGCGAACCGATCCGCTTGGCGCCGACGACGACATCGCCGCCGTCGGGCGTGAACTTGATCGCGTTGGAGACCAGGTTGATGAGGATCTGCTGCACGGCGCGGCGATCGGCATTGATGTCGCCGGCGTCGGGAGCGATCTGCGTCTGCAGGTTGATGTTCTTGGCCTGCGCCTGCAGGCTCATCATCGACTGGCACATGTCCACGGCTTCCATGAACCGGAACGGCTCCGGTTCCGCCGCGTAGGCGCCGGATTCGATCCGCGACACGTCGAGTATGGATGTCACGACGGCCAGCAGATGCTGACCAGAATCCCGCACCAGGCCGACATATTCCTTCTGGCGCGGATCCTTGAAATCGCCGAACATCTCGTGCAGCAGCATGTCCGAGAAGCCGATGATGGCGTTCAACGGCGTGCGCAGTTCATGGCTGACCACCGCCAGGAACCGACCCTTGGCCACTTCCGCGGCGGCTGCCGCTTCATTGGCCTGCGCGAGTTCCTCACGCAGCCGGGCCGTCTCATCATTCTCGCGCAGGATGAGCGTGAAGGCGTCGCCCTGTTCCTCGGCGCGCAGCAGTTCGAGCAGGAACGGCCGATAGTTGTCAGCCATCAAGCGACTGTCATGTTGGCGATTGCCGCTCTGGCCATTGCCGTTCTGGGGCAGCCTGATGCGCAATTCGAGGCGGCGCGAGGCAGCACCATCGCGCATGTCGGCCAGGGCGCTGAGATAGGCGACACGGTCCGACAGGTGGACGCGGTCGAAGAGGCCGGTTCCGGAAAGCAGCTCCGGCGGCAATTTCAAAAGCGTGCGCGCCTTGGCCGAGGCATCGAGCACCTCGCCATGGCGGGCGACCCGCAAGATCACCGCGTCGATGATGTCTTCCAGCCGGTCACCGCTATCCAGCGTATCAGCCACACCGGTGCTATCGCGAAACGCCGATAGGCGCGGGATCAGTGTCAGCGCCCAGGCCAACGGCACCAGCCAATGCCAGGCGGCTATCTGCGCACCCGCGAAGGGCAAGAAAGTCGCGGCCAGAGGCTGAAGGGCAATGGCGGCAATGGCCGAGACCGCTCCCCACAAGGCCGCACGCCGCGAGGCGCCGATCCACCAGGCTTCGAACGGCAGCGCCACGGCAAGCATGGCGACAGGAGAACTCAACCCGCCAGCGGCGGCGATCAGACCGCCAAGGGCAACAGCCGCCATCGCCAGGGCGATCGGTGCCGCCGTGGCCATCCTGCCGGTCGCCGCCACCAGCAGGGCGATAAACCAGCACAGACCGAAGGCCGCGAAGATGGCGGCCATGGTCACCGCGGCACCCATGCCTGACGTCACCAGCGTGACCGCGGCACCAGCGGCAAAGAATGGCGCCGCCAGCATGACGCCGATGAAGCGGCGCTGGCGCTCGCGGCCGCTCTGCCCAAGAATCGAGGGATGGACCATACGTTCGCAACCGGCGGCAATCGCGCCAGGCAATTCAGCGTATCTGGCCTTGATCGGCATCAACTCAACGCACTCGCACTCATCGTGAACAGCTCTGCTTTTGCAGATTGTTTTGATTGGCTCTGAAACTCTCATCCAGCGTTTAAGGAATGGATAAGGCAGGGCCGACCAAAGCCCGGCCTGTGGCAAATATCGGGATGCTTGCTGYCGAAAACCCGTGCAAATGCCGCCATAGTAAATGGAGGGTTATCCGAGAACGCCTGCCGTCAGCGGACCGTGGGCGCGGCGAGAAGCGGCTCAATCTAGAGAAAATGCAATGGGAACAACCAGATAAATGGTTATCAGAGCGTAACCAAAATCGTCCCGATATGAAACAAATCCATCGCAAAACGCTTCGTTTCGAATTTGCCTAAAATTTGAGGAAAATTCTCGGCGAACCTGCAAGCCGTCCTTTGTGCCTGTGTGCCAACATCCTGCCCATAAAAGAGGTCATGCCGTATGATGCATGATCCGGTCGCGACGAGAGGCAAGGCATGTTCTTCCTGATAAGAATGGCTTTCTGGTTTTCACTGGTGCTGCTGGCGCTGCCGCTGAGCGTCGGTTCCGACGAGCCGGGGCAGGACAGCGTCGGGCCGATCCAGGCCCTGTTCGCGGCCCGTGACGCGGTCGGCGACATTGCCGGCATCTGCGAACGCAAGCCCGATGTCTGTGAAACTGGCAAATCGGCGATGCACACCATCACCGCACGCGCCAAGGAGACCGCCAAGATCGCGGCCGCCATGCTGGACGACAAGTCCGCCGGCCCCGACACCTCGACGATGACGGCCAGCGTGCCGCAAGAGATTGTCCTGCCCGAGACCGTCAACCTGCCGATAAAGAATTAAGCCGTCTCGACGGCGCACCGCGGGCCGTCTGCCCTCTCGACGCCCGCGGTGTCCTTGTTTTTTTCGTGACGCGGCACCGCTGCATGACTATATCCGGGGTCATGACGACCACGATCCAGACGATCCGCGACGATTTTTCGTTCCTCGATGAATGGGAAGACCGCTACCGCTATGTGATCGAACTGGGCGAGGCGCTGCCGCCCTTTCCCGATGAGCAGCGCAATGCAGCCAACAAGGTGCCGGGCTGCGTCAGCCAGGTCTGGCTGACCACCGAACGGGGACCGGGCAGCGATCCGGTCATTAGCTTCACGGGCGATTCAGACGCCCATATCGTGCGCGGGCTGGTCGCGATCATGCTGGCACTGTTTTCCGGAAGGACCGCCAGCGAGATCCAGAAAACCGATGCGGAAGCGACGCTCAAAGAGCTCGGCCTGGACGAGCACCTGTCGCCGCAACGCGCCAATGGTCTTCGCTCGATGGTCAAGCGCATCAAGCGCGATGCCGAAATGGCGCTCGCGCAGACCGCCTGACGCCGCGCCGATCGGTCGACGACCCTGTAACTTCCCCAAAATCAAACGGCGCCCGAAGGCGCCGTTGATGTCGGTTCGACTTGACAGAGCAGCCGACTACCGCGCCTTGCGCTTGCGACCGAGGCCCATCTTCTTGGCGAGCTGCGAGCGGGCTGCCGCATAGTTCGGGGC
>NZ_JBFUGJ010000339.1:0-6207 GCF_056402975.1 Mesorhizobium sp. P3_A9
CCGTTCAAATCACCCAAAATGGAAGCACGGCAATGTGGGAAGCCATGATGATGCTGCGGCTGATCGCATCGATGAGCCCAAAACTCTCGCTCGGCCAGCGCGCCAGCCATGCCGCCGTTCCGGCGGCGTTGCCCGCCGACACGCTGAAGGGCGCGGTGCGCTTGCACTTTGCCGCCTGGCGCTTGTCGCTGCCGGTTTCGCAGCAGCCCAACCGCCACGGACATCATGACCGCAAGATCGCGTAAGACCTATCTTGTCGTGTCGGGCGTGCTGATCGTCCTGGCAGCCATGGCGGCGCTGAGCGCCTATGGCCGCTCGACGGTCGAGCCCGCCGCGCAGGCTCTTGCCGCGCCGCGCGTCAGCCTGACGGTTGCGGTCGAAAAGGTGCGCTCCGAGGCGGTCGCCTCGTCGATCAGCGCTACCGGCACCGTCGCCGCCCGGCAGGAAGCGACTGTCGGCGCCGAGACGTCCAGCCTCAAATTGACCGAAGTGCTTGTAAGCGAAGGCGATCATGTGCGGGCCGGCGATGTCGTCGCCCGGCTCGACGCCTCGGTGCTCAAGGCACAACTGGCCGAGCAGAAGGCAGCGGTCGACCAGGCCCAGGCGACGCTGGACAGCGCCGTATCCGCTGCCGGCCGTGCCGACAGGCTGCTGGCCAGCAAGGCGATCAGCGCCGAGACGGCGGAAGACAAGGCGACCGCCGTCAAGACCGGCCGGGCCTCGGTCGAGCAGGCCAGAGCCGCCGCTGACAGGCTGCAGGCCGAGCTCGACCAGGCGACCATCCGAGCGCCCTTCGATGGCGTCGTCTCCAGCCGGCCGGCGGTTGCCGGCTCGATCGTCCAGGCCGGCACCGAGCTGATGAAGATCATCCGCGACGGCAGGCTGGAGGTCGGCGTGCTTGTCCCCGAAAAGGACCTGCCTGCGATTTCGGTCGGGCAGGCGGCCAGCGTCGTCGACGCTTCGGGCCGGACCTTTGCCGGCAGCGTCTCTTCGATCGCGCAGACGGTCAGTTCGACGACGCGGCTCGCCACCGTTTATGTCGCGCTCGGCGAAGGCTCGGGCCTGAAGCCCGGCATGTTCGCCCGCGTCTCGATCGCAGGCGCCGCCTCGCAAAGGCTTGATGTCGCCGAGGCCGCTCTTGTTTGGCAGGACGGCAAGCCCAGGGTTTTCGTGGTCGACGCTGCCGGCAAGGCCGCCGCTCGCGCCGTCACCACCGGCGCGCACCAGAACGGCCGCGTCGCGATAGAAAGCGGGTTGTCGGAGGGCGACAGTGTCGTTGTCGCCGGTGCCGGTTTCCTCAGCGACGGCAATCTGGTGCGCATCGCCGATGCGCAAGCGGGCGCTGACGCCGGCAAGGTGACGGAGGCGGCGCGATGAACGCCATTTCCTCCTGGTCGATCCGCAACCCGGTGCCGACCATCGTTTTGTTCCTGTCGCTGACCATTGCCGGCCTCTATGGCTTCATGCAGCTGCGCACCAACAACATGCCCGACATCGACCTGCCGACGGTCACCGTCACCGTCTCGCAGCCGGGCGCGGCGCCCAGCGAAATGGAAGTGCAGGTGGCGCGGGTGATCGAGAACGCCGTGGCGACGCTGGAAGGCGTCGACGATGTGTCGACCTCGATCAGCGAGGGGTCGTCCGTCACCACGGTCGAGTTCACATTGGGCATCGACCCCGAGACCGCCACCAACGATGTCCGCAACGCCGTGTCCGAAGTGCAGTCGAGCCTGCCGGCAGCCGCGCAGACGCCAGTAGTGGCCAAGATGAACGCGACCGGAAACTCAGTGTTGACCTATGTCGTCGAGGCGCCCTCGATGTCGCCGGACGCGCTGAGCTGGTATATCGACAATGATGTCGCCAAGGCGCTGCTCGGCGTCGACGGCGTCTCCAAGATCACCCGTTCGGGTGGCGTCGATCGGGTCATCCGCGTCGAGCTCGATCCGGACCGACTGGCCGCACTCGGCATCAGCGCCGGCGATGTCAGCCAGACGCTCGCCTCCAACAACGTCAACCAGCCCGGCGGCCGCACCAGCGTCGGTGGCCAGGAGCAGTCGGTGCGCACGCTGGCCAGCGCCGGCACCGTCGACGCGCTGGCCGACACCCGCATCGCGCTGTCGGGCGCCGGCGGCGTCAAGCTTTCCGACCTGGGCAGGGTGGTCGACAGCTGGGAAAAGCCGCGCCAGGCCGCCTATCTCGATGGCCGCCAGGTCGTTGCCTTCAACGTCTACAGGTCGGTCGGGTCGAGCGAGATCGACGTGGTCAAAGCCGCGCGGACCGCAATCGCGGAGATAGCGGCGAAGACAGACACCGCGAAATTCACCGAAGTCACCTCGTCGTCCGGCTTCGTCCAGGAAAGTTATGATGCCGCATTCGAGGCGCTGTGGATTGGCGCGCTGCTCGCCATCGGCGTCGTCTGGCTGTTCCTGCGCGACATCAGGGCGACGCTGGTTTCGGCGGTCGCCATGCCGCTGTCGCTGATCCCGACCTTCGCGGTCATGGCGGCGTTCGACCTCTCGCTCAACAACATCACCTTGCTGGCGCTGTCGCTGGTGGTCGGCATCCTCGTCGACGACGCCATCGTCGAGATCGAGAACATCGTGCGCCACATGCGCCAGACCGGCGCCAGCGCCTACCAGGCGGCAATCGAGGCCGCCGACGAGATCGGGCTTGCCGTGGTGGCCACCACGGCGACCATTGTCGCGGTGTTCCTGCCGGTCGGCTTCATGCCCGGCATTCCGGGAAAATTCTTCTTCTCCTTTGCCGTCGCCGTCTGCGTGTCGGTGCTGTTTTCTCTGCTGGTGGCGCGCATGCTCACCCCGCTGATGGGTGCCTATCTGGTGCGCGCCGGCGGCCATAGCGAGGACGACCTGCCGGCCTGGGTGCCGACCTATCTCTGGCTGCTGCGCAAGGCGCTCGACCATCGCTGGATCACGCTTGTCGCCGGCATCGCCTTCTTCGCCGGTTCGCTCGCGCTGGCAACCAAGCTGCCGACCGAATTCATGGCGGCGACCGATCGCGGCCGCTCGATGATCTCGGTCGAGCTGCAGCCGGGGTCGACGATCGAACAGACGACAGCCGTCGTCCAGGACATCACCAGGCGCTTGAAGGACGAGCCGGCCGTCGACAGCATCTTTGCCACGATCGGCACCGCGGCCTCATCCGGTGGTGGCCCGAACCGTGGCTCGACCTCCGCCGAGGTGCGCAGCGCCAATGTCACCGTCAATTTGAAACCGCGGGGCGAGCGCAGCGTCAGCCAGCAGCAGTTCGAGGCCGAGGCGTCGCCGAAGCTCAACGATATTCCGGGCGCCCGCATCCAGTTCGGCGCCGACGGCTTTGCCGGCGCCAAAGTGGCGATTACGCTGGTCGGCGACGATGGCGAGGCGCTGCAGAAGGCCAGCGATGCGCTGATCGATGGCATGAAGTCGGTGCCCGGGCTCATCAACCCGACCTCGACGGCGGCGACGACCAAGCCGGAGTTGATCGTGCGTCCCGACAGCGCCAGGGCGGCCGAGCTTGGCGTGACACCGACCGAGATCGCGGCGACGGTCAAGATCGCCACCATCGGCGACACCGACACCAGCCTGGCGAAGTTCAATCTCGGCGACCGCCAGGTGTCCGTTGTCGTCACCTTGCCCGACGGCGCCATCGACGATCCGGCGAAACTGGCCGTCCTGCCGCTGGTCGGCAGCAAGGGTATCGTGCCGCTCGGCGCCGTCGCCGATATCGGCTTCAATGCCGGGCCAAACAGCATCACAAGGGTGGGGCGCAGCCGCAGCGCCACTGTCGAGGCGGATCTCTCCGGCCTGACGCTCGGCCAGGCGACCGCTTCCATCCATGCCTTGCCGGCGATGCGCGACCTGCCCGCCGGCGTGCATGAGCTGGCGCGCGGCGATGCGGCGCGCATGCAGGAGCTCTTCTCGGGCTTCACTACTGCGATCGCCGCCGGCATTCTGCTGATGTACCTGACGCTGGTCTTGCTGTTTCGCGGTTTCGTGCAGCCGGTGACCATCCTGGTCGCGCTGCCGTTGTCGGTCGGCGGCGCGCTCGGCTTCATGCTGATTACCGGCAAGGCGCTTGGCATATCGCCGCTGATCGGGATATTGATGCTGATGGGCATTGCGGCCAAGAACTCGATCTTGCTTGTCGAGTACGCTCTGGTCGCCGAGAAGGAGCGTGGCATGAGCCGCTTCGACGCACTGCTCGACGCCGCGCGCAAACGGGCACGGCCCATCGTCATGACATCGATCGCCATGGGCGCCGGCATGTTGCCGATCGCACTCGGCATCGGCATCGGCGCCGACGCCGAGACACGGGCGCCGATGGCGATTGCCGTGATCGGCGGGCTCATCTCCTCGACCGTGCTCAGCCTCGTCTACGTTCCTGTCGTCTACACCTTCATGGACGACATCCAGCGCTTCCTTGGCCGGTATCTCGCCCGGCTTCTGGTGGAACGATCCGATCCCGACAGCCAGACGGCGACCGCAACTCCAGCGAAAGATCATCCAGGCCATGCCTATCCAGTCTAGCCCGTCTTCCCTGCCGGTCCGCCGGCTCGCGGCGATACTCGTCACTACGGTTCTTCTGGCGGCCTGTTCGCAGGAGGGGAGCAAGGCGCCCGCCGGCATGGCCGGTGCAAGCAAGCCGGAGGTTGGCGTCGTCACGCTGCATCCGCAATCGGTGGCGATCACGGCCGAGCTGCCGGGACGCACGTCAGCCTCGCTCACCGCCGATGTGCGTCCGCAGGTCAACGGCATCATCCAGGCGCGCCTCTTCAAGGAGGGCAGCGAGGTCGTGGTCGGGCAGCCGCTCTACCTCATCGATCCGGCGAGCTACCAGGCATCCTATGACAGTGCGCAGGCTGCCCAGCAGAAGGCCGAAGCGGCGGTGCCGACGGCGCAAGCCAAGTTCGACCGCTATGCCGGTTTGTTGAAGCAGAACGTTGTTTCCAAACAGGATTATGACGATGCCGCGGCAACGTTGGCGCAGGCCAATGCGGATGTGGCGTCGGCCAAGGCCAGTGTCGAGACCGCGCGCATCAATCTCAACTACACCAGCATCACCGCGCCGATCGCCGGCCGCATCGACAAGTCCTCGCTTACGCCGGGCGCCCTGGTCACCGCCAATCAGGACACTCTGCTCACCACCATCCGCTCGCTCGATCCGATCAATGTCGACGTCACGCAGTCGAGCACCAATCTGCTCAATCTGCGCCAGGCGATCAATGAGGGCCGGCTGAAGTTCAGCGGCCCCAATGTCAGCGTCAAGCTGAAGCTCGAGAACGGCACCATCTACACGCAAACCGGCAAGCTGGAATTCGCCGGCGCCAATGTCGACCAGACGACCGGCACTTTCGCGCTCCGGGCGGAGTTCCCCAATCCCGATCGGCTGCTTTTGCCGGGCATGTATGTGCGGGCGCTGGTCGAGGAGGGCGTCGCGCAGAACAGTTTCCTGGTGCCGCAGCGCGGCGTCAGCCGCAACACCAAGGGTGAGGCGACCGCCATGGTCATCAACGCGCAAGGGAAAGTCGAGACGCGCGTGCTCGCTGTGCGCAACAGCGTTGGCAACAACTGGCTGGTGGATTCCGGCGTCGGCGACGGCGACCGCGTCATCGTCGAGGGCCTGCAACTGGTGCGCCCCGGCGGCGATGCGACGGGTGTCGAAGTGACGATCGACGAGACGACCGGCGAGGTCAAGGACCGCGCGCAGACGTCTTCGTCCGCATCTTCCACAGCGGTGGCTGATAGTGGGCAGAAACCGGCGCAAGGCGCCTCGGCCGGGAACTGAGCGATGTCAGCATTCTTCATCAACCGGCCGATCTTCGCCTGGGTGATCGCCATCGTGATCATGCTGGGCGGTCTGCTCGCGCTGACCACGCTGCCGATCTCGCAATATCCGCAGATCGCGCCGACCACGGTCAACATCAGCGCCACCTATCCGGGCGCTGATGCATCGACCGTCGAGAATTCGGTGACCAAGGTCATCGAGCAAGGCATGACCGGTATCGACAATCTCGACTACATGACGGCGACCTCGACCTCGACCGGCCAGGCCTCGATCACGCTGACCTTCACCACGGCTGCCGATCCGGACACCGCCCAGGTGCAGACGCAAAACAAGCTGCAGCTGGTGCAGTCGCAGCTGCCGCAGGTGGTGCAGAGCAACGGAATCACCGTCTCCAAATCCTCGACCGGCTTCCTGATGGTC
>NZ_JBFUGJ010000340.1:0-6170 GCF_056402975.1 Mesorhizobium sp. P3_A9
CCTGAGGGGCGACGGGCTCTCGACCACCGCCACGGATCAGGCAAGCACCTGGTCCGTGGCACCCTCAACAATGCACGATTCCAAACACACAAGGGGTGTTCTAGCGGAATGAGGCGTTGGCGTTCCCTGGAACACCCCTCATCCGACCTCGCTTCGCGAGGCCACCTTCTCCCACAAGGGGAGAAGGGAAAGCGTTAGGCAGCCTCGCCCTGCACGGAGCGGCTGAGGCGGCGRACYTCCTCGTCGTTGAGCAGGCCACCGGCGCGCAGCAGGCTGGCGAAGCGGCCGTTGCGCAGCGACAGTTCGGCGAAGCCRCCCATYTCGAYCACCCGGCCCTTGTCCATGAACACGACCAGATCGGCGTCKCGAACGGTGGTCAGGCGGTGGGCGATGATGAAGGTGGTGCGGYCGCGCCGCAGTTCGTCGATCGCTTCCTTGACGCGGTCCTCGGTCTCGACGTCGAGCGCGCTGGTCGCCTCGTCGAGCACCAGGATCGGCGCATCCTTCAGCACGGCACGCGCAATGGCGATGCGCTGGCGCTCGCCGCCCGACAACTGGCCGCCACGTTCTCCGACCACTGTGTCGTAGCCATTGCTCTTGGCCAGGATGAAGTCCTGCGCGGCAGCCGCGGTGGCGGCGGCATGGATCTCGTCATTTCTCGCATCGGCACGGCCGACGCGGATGTTGTCCTCGATCGAGCGGTTGAGAAGCCCCGCATCCTGGAACACGGTGGCGATCGAATGGCGCAGCGACTTGCGGGTCACSGTGCGGGTRTCGAYGCCGTCGATCAGGATRCGGCCRCTGGACGGCGAGAAGACGCGCTGCAAMAGATTGATGAGCGTGGTCTTGCCGGCACCTGTGGGTCCGACGATGGCAACGGTCTGGCCGGCCTGAACCTCGAAGGACACGTCGCTGACGCCCTGCCCCGAATTGGCGAATTCGAAGCCGACATCCTCAAAACGGACATGGCCGGTGACGTTGGTGAGGTCGCGCAGGCCATCCGGCTCGGCGGTATCGGCGGCCGAGTCCTCAAGCTTGTAGAACTCCTCGAGCTTGGCGCGGGCCTCCGAAATCTGGTTGGCGAAGGCCGACAGCTGATCGAGGCGAGAGATGAGCAGCGTCGCGAAGCCGGTGAAAGCAACGACGTCGCCGACGCGCAACTGGCCATGGGTAACCAGATAGGCGCCGATGATCAGCACGACCATCATCGATATGGTCGAGGACAGGCGCTGCAGCGCGTTGGCGATCGCCCACCAGTCGAGCACGGGGTTCTGCGCATCGAGCAGGTTCCTGACATAGCGGCGCAGCGTCTCGGCCTCGTGGCCAAGGCGGTTGTAGCTCTGCAGCACGGCGACGTTACTGACCGAGTCGGTCACATGCGCGAAAACCTTGTGGTAGTGGCGCTCGACGGCTGCCTGACCTGCCTTGGTCCGCTTCATCACCAGCCGGCCGATGCCGACATAGAGCACGCCAAGCACGAGCAGCACCATCGACATGCGCACATCCATGCTGAGTGCCGTCGGCACCAACAAGACCAGCGTAACGGCCGTGGACAAATGCTGGCGCATAAATTCGAGCCACAGGCTGAACAGCGTCTCGACCGCGCGCAACAGCGTGTGCAAGGCATTGGACGTTCCGCGCTGATGATGCCAGGCGAGCGGCATGGTGATCACGCGTTCGAACGACTCGCAGAGCACTTCCGAGCGGCGGGCATGCGCAAAGCGATCGGCGCCGCGGGCCACCAGCACAAAGGCAATGACACTGAAGACGCCGAGGCCGGCCCAAAGGGCGAGCAATGAAAAAACCGGACCGTGGCTGGAGATAGCGTCGATCACCCGACCGAACAGGATCGACTCAACGATCGCAATCGCGGCCAGCGCGACATTGGCGCCGCAAATCAGCGCCACGCGCTTCTTGTCGGATGCCAGATAGCCCAGCGCTCTCCAATAGATCTGCAGAAGTGACACTTCAGCTACTCCGCCAACTCTCTATTGTGCCCAATACCAATATTGTGCACTGCACCATTCCCTAAACACGTAACGGTTGATGCGTCGCAAAACAATGCCCGTCTACCGGTTCCGTTCCCATTTAGCGAACAAAACATGACGACGATGCGAAATCTGACGTGATCACCTAACGGGTTGAGATAAAAGGTGAAATGCCAGCGTTGCGGCAAAATCATGGCAGCAGCCGAGCGCTGCCACATTTTTAATCACCGCGGTATTGCAAGGCTTGATCGGGAGGCATCTTGCGGGCGCAGCAGCGGATCGCGTGCAAGTAACAGGACGCGGCGTCGCGCGTCCCGAAAGACGCGCGAACAACCAACCTAAGCTGTTGATTTTACGCCGGTATCTTGACCACGATCACGGCCTGAGTGCCGGCTTTGGGTTCGAATGAAGCGGACTTTGTTTTCGAACCATCGACTTCTAGCGAGATCGTCTTGGTCTTTTTGTCGCGAACGACATGAACCTTGATCTCTGCACCCAGCATCTTGAGCGTGGCCTGGTAGCCATCCCAGTGGCTGGGCAGTTTCGGCCGGAACGTGATCTGCTTACCGTGCCGTTCGATGCCGAGGATGCCCTCCACCGCCGCCCGGTAGAGCCAGCCCGCCGAGCCGGTGTACCACGTCCAGCCGCCGCGCCCGCCCTTGTCATCTCCGGCGTAGATATCGGCGGCGACGACATAGGGCTCGACACGATAGTGCTCGGCCGAAGCTTCGTCGAATGCGTGATTGACCGGGTTCAGCATCGAGAAGCAGCGATAGGCTTCGTCGGTCTGCCCCATTTCGGCGAGTGCGATGACGAACCACGTGGCGGCGTGGGTGTACTGGCCACCATTTTCGCGCACGCCCGGCGGATAGCTCTTGATGTAGCCGGGATCCTTCTGCGTCTTCGAGAAAGGTGGCGTGAACAGTTTGACGATCTTGAGCTTGTCGTCGACGAGAAGCTCCGTCGCCTGTTGCATGGCCGTCGTCGACCGGGCCGGGTCGCCCTCGCCCGAAAGCACGCTCCAGGACTGGGCGATGGAATCGATCCTGCACTCCTCGGAGGTGCGCGACCCCAAAGGCGTGCCGTCGTCAAAACTGCCGCGCCGGTACCATTCGCCGTCCCATGCCGTGCTCTCGAGCGCCCGCTTCAGCACCTCGGCATGCTTTGCCCAGGCCTGCGCGCGTTTGCTGTCGCCTTCGCTCTTGGCAACGGCGGCAAAATCGCCCAGCGTCTTCAGCAGGAACCAGCCCAGCCACACACTCTCGCCCTTGCCGTGCTCGCCGACGCGGTTCATGCCGTCGTTCCAGTCGCCGCCAAGGATCAGCGGCAGGCCGGCAGGACTGCTGCGCTTGATGGCAAGGTCGAGCGCCCGCGCACAATGGTCGTAGAGCGWGACSGTSKTYTTSGAGATTTCSGGAGTGAAGAAGGCATCGTGCTCGCCCTCGCCCAGCGCCTGCCCGTCGATGAAGGGCAGTTGCTCCTTCAGGATGCCGGCATCGCCGGTCACCTGGAGATAACGCGCCGTGGCGTGGGCCAGCCAGACCACGTCGTCGGAGATCATGGTGCGCACGCCGGCTCCGGTGCGCGGCAGCCACCAATGCTGCACGTCGCCTTCCGGGAACTGCCGCCGTGCGGCATTGAGGATCTGGTCGCGCGCCAGCGTCGGATCATGCGCCAGCAGCGCCAGCGTGTCCTGCAACTGGTCGCGGAAGCCGAAGGCGCCGCTGGCCTGATAGAAGGCCGAGCGGGCGCGGATGCGGCAGGCAAGGCTCTGATAGGGCAGCCAGTGATTGACCATGGCATCGAGCGCCTTGTCCGGCGTCTCGACCTGGATGGTATCGAGGAACGCGCGCCACTCGCGCTCGTTGTCCGCCAGGCGCTGGTCGAAATCCTTGCCCCGGTGCGTCTGCACCAGCGCGCTCGCCTGCGCAGAAGAATCGGCATCGCCGAGCAGCCAGAGCAGCGTGACGTCGCCGCCGGCCGGGATCTCGACGTCGCGAGCGATCGCCGCGCAAGGGTCGTCTCCGGCCTCGACACGGCCCGACAGCGCGGCACCGCTCAGCACAGCCTGCGGCAGCTCGCTGGACCCATGCCGGCCGAGGAACTCGGAGCGATCAGTCGTGACCGAATGGACAGCGGCATCGGCGGCGAGGAAGGCCACGCGCTCGCTGAAATCGAGCCCGTAGGGGTTTTGCGCCAGCAACGCACCGGTTGCTCCGTCGCGCGACGGGACGATGGTTGCCGCGGTCCGCGACCGATGCCCGCCAAGCACCCATTCGGCATAGGCATAGATGCGCAGCCGCGCCGGCACCGAGCCGGAGTTCTGGATGCGCAGCCGCGAAATCTTCACCGGATCGACGGGGTCAACGACATGGGTCAGGTCCATCGACAACGGCCCGCGCTTGGCGCGGAAGGTCGAGAAGCCCTGGCCATGCCATGCCTCGTAGGTCATCGAGGGATCGCGCACCACCGCGGCGATCGGCGAGAACGCCCTGCCGCTGGCCTGATCGTAGATATAGATGCCCTCGCCCGGCCTGTTCGAGACCGGATCGTTCGACCATGGTGTCAACTGGTAGTCGCGGCTGTTGCGGCTCCAGGTGAAGGCAGCACCCTCGGCCGAGGTGTGGAAGCCGAACGAGGCGTTGGAGACGACGTTGATCCACGGCTGCGGCGTGGTGCGCCGGCCAGCCAGACGCACCACATAGTGGCGTCCGTCGCCGTCGAAGCCGCCAAAGCCGTTCCATTGGCTGAGGCCCGTGCCATCGGCTCGGACATCCATAACGGCCTGCGAGGCAAAGGCATGCACCGCCGGCGCCGAAATGTCGCGCAGAGCCGGCAATCCGGTCGGCACAAGCGCATCACGCGCCTGCAGGGCAGCCGCCTCGGCCCGCTCGATCTGATCGAAGATGGTGCCGTTGCGCGTATGCAGCACCACCCGGGCGACGGCGAGCAGCGTCTTGTAGGTGGTCTCTTCCATCAGGTCGCGGCGCACCGCGAAAATGTGCTGGCGGGGACCTAGTTCCTTGCCGCGCAGGCGGCTGTTTTCGCACAGTGTCTCGACCGCACGCTGCAGGTCCTGGACGTAGGACGAGGCCTGCTCGTTGACGACGACGAAGTCGATCATCATGCCGCGGGTGCGCATATATTCCTGGAAGCGCAGCGCCTGGGCGACGATCTCCAGATCGGCAACATCGCCGATCCTGACCAGGAAGATCGGGAAATCGCCCGAAATGCTGGTCGGCCACAGGCTCGACTGCTTGCCGAGGCCCGAAGCGAGGGATTCGGCGGGAAGGCGCAGGAACGCGTCGGGGTAGATCAGATAGCGCGCCAGTTTCTGCACATTGGCGGCATCCGTCAGGCTGAGGCCCATATGGCGGGTCTGCACCTGGCTGCGCGTCCAGGCAAGCATGGCCTGACGGGCAAAGCTCTCCTGATGGTCGAGCCGGTTTATCGCCTCTTCCAGCTCGGTGCGGTTGGTCCCGACCACGGTCCAGAAGGTCAGCGATATCTTCTTGTTGGCGGGCACGCGCACCTGGCGGCGCAGCGAGGCGATCGGATCGAGCGTGAAGCCGGCATGGCCGCCGAGTCTCGCGCCCGGATCGAAGGCGGCGGCATCGACGATGGAGCGGCCGCGGCCGATGAATGCGCGCCTGTCGGTCTCGGCCTCGGCATCGCGCGCCGGTCCGGACGGATCGGTGACGAAATGSGCCRGGGTGATATCAGGCTCGYTGGTKTCRCGCTTGCGSCGCGTGGCGAAGATCGCSSCKTTGTTGGCCGCGATYTCGGTYTCGAYGAACATYTTCGARAAGGCCGGATGCGCGTTGTCGGAAGCCTCCGAGCCGAGCACCAGTTCGGCAAAGGACGTCACTTCGATGTAACGATCGGATGTGCTTTCATTGTAGAGCGTGATGCGACGGCCTTCGCCATTGCCTTCGGAAACGACGATGCATTCGACCTCGGAGCGCAACGTGCCGACCGATTTGACGAAGCTCGCCTTGTCGTCGGAGAACAGGGTCTGCACCTTCTCCTCGGCCGCGCGCTTTGGCTCCGCCGTTGCCGACCACCAGTCGCCAGAGCTGACGTCACGCAGGAAGATGTAGGAGCCCAGGCGGTCCTCGACCGGATCCGGCTGCCAGCGGGTCACCGACAGATCGCCCCAGCGGCTGTAGCCAGAACCTGTCG
>NZ_JBFUGJ010000341.1:0-6146 GCF_056402975.1 Mesorhizobium sp. P3_A9
TGCTCATGCCGATAGGAGCGTCCATCGGTATTCTTTAGCCATCTCCAAAGTTCTTTTGCGCTAATTTTAGCGCCAGCACGAAGGTATGATTCAACAGCCTCAAGAATATTGTCCTCGACTTCACGAGAAAATTCTCTTGGTGCACGCCGACCTTCAGTAAGGATCGGCGCAACGACGTCTAGGAACTCAATTAACTGCGGCGGCGTCATACCCCGCAAGAGTCGGTAGCCTACCCCCACAATTTTGTGGTTACCTTGCGACCTGTGATAAGCAACCATCGCCTGGGCAATTCGTGTGCCCGAGAACACAGATGGCCGATCATCCATCGTTTCGAGCGCCAGTCGCGTAGACGAGATGTCGTCGAGAGCACGCAAGTCGTCAACGAGTGCGATTACAAATGTATCGTCGCTACCTTCCGCTGCTGCCTCCGCTGCCCGCAGTCGCTCGACATACGTCTCACTATTGTCAAGGGCTAGTGCGCGAAGTTGGTCTCGTATCCGGCTGGCTAACGCTGTCCCCTTTACACTCTCAAGGATGACTGTAGTTAGCTGGTACGAGGCATCCTTGTCGGCGATCAGCGTAACAATCTCGTCCTTCAACGAATCCCTAGCCAAGGATCGCCCTATGTCCAGATTCCAGTCCTCGCTACGGAAAAGTGGATCTGAGCGAGCGATTGTTGGYAGTGCACGAAGAAGCCGCTTAATCTGATCGTCAGCCAGCGACCCCGCATCACCGTATCTGAGGACGCCGTATGGGTCCGCATCGATGAACCTCTCAGAGTCGCTGGCATCCAGAACAGCGAGCCACGCATGGATGCCACGCAATGATGTAGGGACGGTTTTTGAACCCGCAGCGTAGAGTAGAGATTCCAGACGGCGAAGTGAGACACCGTCAGCAAGAGCACTAGCCAGCCACCGTGCCGCCAAATACTCAGCCACCGTGCGGTGGCAGGGTTCCAATGTCTGAGCCGATGAAACCCGCATCAGCGCTGAGCCCATAGCAGCTTCGATTTCTTCTGCGGTTACATGGTCGCCCTGCAGATCAGCGGGGCGAGGATAGAGGTCATCTAGCTGCCCGTCAGTTGCGACCCCCCGTTTTCCGGACAACAGTATCTGTGCGAATACGAAGCCTGCCGCTTTCATGATCCGTTCGCTGCTTGGCCGATTCGGTCGCAGCGACTGGTGCTGGGGATTGGCTTCGCGCGTTAGGCGCAGGCAAGCGCTTTCGTACAGTTCACGTCGTGTTTTCGGCCATCCAATTTCCGCAATGGCCTCCAACAGCAGAAGAAGTGACTGAGGATTTCGAGCTAGTTCTGTGGCCTTGTGCTCGTCAGCTTGCGCCACGAACTTCGCGCCATTTTCTTTACCCGACGAGAATACCTCCACCATCGAGGCCATTTCATCATCGCTCAGCGGCTGCAGTTGTCCAATGACCGGTTTGGTGTTGAAACGACGGACGATCTTCACTTCCGAAGTGGCATTCTGCCAATCCATGGCCCGGCAGGTGAGCACGAAGTCCTCCACCTTGTCTTCGAGCAAGCGGTTTAGAATAGCAGTTATGGGATCTTTGGCGCCATTCGCGAGTACCTCATCGACGCCGTCGACAATGACAGTCTCGTAACTGAGTTGCTCGATGGGAGCATTTGACGCCAATAGCTCGGCATGGATTGAATGCCCTGCCGAAAGCCTTTGAATTTCGGTCGCGGTGTCCGACTTTCCCGCACCCGGCTCGCCTAGAAGAATACGTGGAGTACGAATGCTGGCGAATTCCGCCTCAGTATGCTCGATAGCCGTACCGTTTTCTTGCGTGATTAGTATACGTCGCGGAACATACGCCATTCTTCAGCTTAGCCCTGACGTGAAGTAAACGTCCAGCGCTACACGGTTGTCATCGGGCACTTTCGTGATAGCTAGCGCCGAGCGGAGTTGCCGCTGCCGCCATCGATCCATGCCTCGTCGATAAATGCGCCTTTCTTATCAATTATTTATGGCAGCCCCCCTCAATGCCGCTTGAAATACTGCACCTCCCGCTCATGCTTCTCCGCCGCCTCACGCGTCTCGGCGCGCACGGCTAGCGCTTCGACCTCAAGCACGTCGACGCTGGCGATCTCGTGCGGCAGCGCGTCGTGGGCCGTCAGCGGTAGTGCGGCCTCCCTGTCGATCTCCATCGCGGCCCATTGGCGCTCGCGAAAAGCGGACACCCGATACCAAAGTGAACGCGTGCCTCAGTGCCGCTGCGCTGGCGATCTAAAAAAAGTTGAGATGCGATGTCGGATCTACGCGCAGTCAACCGTCTTAAAGCAGACGCCTGGACTGGCATCTCGACAACCAAAGGAACGATCGATGAGCAAGAAGATTTTCGTGAGCCTGCCGGTGAGCGACGTGAAGGCATCCATGGCGTTCTATGAAGCGCTCGGATTCAAGAACAATCCCAGCTTCACCAGTGAGGCGGCTGCGGGGATGGTGTGGAGCGACCACATCAATTTCATGCTGCTTAGCCGTGAAAAATGGCAGACCAGGACCACGCGCCCCATCCCGCCATCAACGTCCAGCGAGGTCATGCTGGCGCTGTCCCTGGACAGCCGCGAGGCGGTCGATGCGATGGCCGCCGCTGCTGCCGCGAACGGTGGCACCGCCGACATCAATCCAATCGAAGATCATGGCTTCATGTATACACGCGACCTCGCTGATCCCGATGGCCATGCCGTGGGCGCGATGTGGATGGATTTTTCCGCAATGCCTTCCGGCGACAAGGCGGAGGAAGGGCGTAGCCTGCAGTCTTAGAGAATTGGAGGTGCGGCTGAACACCAGCTGCGTTCGCACCCGCAACAAGGAGATTGTCTTGACAGGGGCCGAGAGCCGACCCTCCGCGTTAGGCGTACTGTCTGAGATTGCAGCGCCGGGCGGACTTCGTTGCGTATTGTGGCAGGGTATCCGGCCACACATAGCTTTTGTGCCGGGATTCCGATCACATCAGGGATTTTTGCCAGCTGCCGGAACCGCTTGTTGATGGCGAAGTTCAACTCCTATCAACACAGGAGTGACTCGCCGTGAACACCTTAGACACAGACAACCTTTCGGGATCAGGAATCGCCAACGAGAACGGCTGGCAGGGCAGTGCGGGCACTGAACGTGCCGGCGACAGCAAGGAAGCGCTCGGCAAGTTGAAGACGAGTGCGGCAGAAACCGCCGCGCATCTGAAAGATGCGGCGGCTTCAGTTTCGAGCGACGCCAAGGACTATGCCGGGTCTGTGGCATCCAATGCCGCCGGCGCCTTCAAGGACGCCGTCGAGTCCAACAAGACCGCAGGCGCCGATGCGATCGCCAACATCGCCCATTCCGTGAAGGACGCGGCCGACGGCATCGAGAAGCAATCGCCCCAGGTTGCAAGCATGGTGCGCAATGCTGCCGAAGGCGTCGAGCGGATCTCGACCGATATCAGGGACCGCAATGTCGGCGAATTGCTCGATTCCGTCACCAAGTTCGCGCAACGCCAGCCGGCCGCCTTTTTCGGCGTCGGCATCCTCGCCGGCGTCGTGCTGACGCGGATCATGCGAAGCTCCGATCGGTCCTGAGAAGGATCACGCGCATGGATGACGGAATGGATCACCGGCCATTCGGGAGCGTGCTCAGCGAAGCTGTAAGTCAATTCGCTTCGTTGATGCGCCTCGATCTTCGCCTGCTCGAAGCGGAAATGCGGGCCAAGACCACGACGATCGTGTCGTCGGGCGCATGCGGCGTGGCTGCCGGCATGTTCTTTGTCCTGGCAGCATTCGCCCTGGTTCAGTTCCTCATCCTTGCGATGATCCATTTTGGGGTCGGCGCGATGTTCGCCTGCCTGATCGTCGGCGCCGTTCTGATCGCCGCAGGGATGCTATCTCTTCATTTGGCCAGGCGCGCGCTGATCGGATGGACCATCACGCCCGTAGAAACCGTCAACCAGGTGCGGACAGACCTCGCAGCCTTGAAGCAGGGCATACGCTATGGCTCAACCCAGCAATGAGATCCGGGATATCCTGGTGCAAAGCCACGCCGAACGGCAAGCGCTGTTTGGGCCGGTCAGCGAGTTGAGCCGCAGGCTCCAACCCAGGCATCTGGTGCAAACCTCCACGCACTACGCCAAACAGAAGGTGATCGGGGTCCTTGGTGGCGTCTCGGATGCCGTCAAGGAGAATGGCGGCACTGCGGCCGCTGTCGCCCTGGGCGCCGTCGCTGTCTTCGATGCCGGCAGGAGAAGCGCTGGCGGCAATGTCCCCGCCGGAAGTGCGGGCGCGGACATTGAAACACTTACCAGCGGCGGGCATGCCGATGCTGGACCAAGCCGTTACCACGCACTTCCGCGAAGTGCCGTGTCAAACCTGGAGCGAGCAAAGGTCATAGCCGGCTCCGCAGGAGGGCTCTTTCTCGGCCATCTCATCGGCCGGGCTTTTCAACCAACAGCCAAAGAGCAGGCGCTGTTCGGCAAGGCCGCCGACGAAGTCCGGGACGTGGCGGCCAGATTCGTCAGCGAGCATAAGCGCGGCGCTAAACTTGCGGCGGCGGAGTCCTTTGGCTTTGCCCGGTATAGCGCCGCCTTCTTGGCTGTCTTGGCGTTGGCGAGCGACTATTTTGTCCGCAATGAAGGCGTGCGCAATCCGCCCGACGCGTGATTGCGGCGCGAAGAGGTGAGAGGCTCTATTGCGCGGCAACGACAACGAAACCGCGGGTCTTGTTGTCGTTGTCGCTGTCGGTGGTGTTCATGGCCGTGAAGAGGTCGCTCGCCGAGACCCAGACAGGTGGATATTTATAGYGCGCGACGTCGAGGATCAGGAACCGATCCGACTTGGAATCGTAGGCTGCAAGCGGCGATATATGACCGCCCTTTTCCTGGCCCATCGCCTTACGCAGATAATTGACGATGACGAAGCGCCCCTTGTCGCCGAGCGCCGCTCGCGCCATTTTCCGGAACTCGTCCAGCGACGTATCCGTGGCGTGATGGACGGAAGCCGAGACTCCCTTCGTTGCGAGGATGCCGCCAATCTGGTCGAGCGTCATGCCGATCTCCGCCAGCGTGGCGCGGGGCAGCACCGTGTCGGTCTTTTCATCCAAAACGTTGTCCTGGGTGAACGTGCGGTAGGGCTGGTATTCCGCCACCTCGGGCGCCGGCACGCCAAGCGAGTTGAGTACCATCACGATGCTCGCCACGCCGCAGAACGACTGCGTTTTCTGGGTCAGGAAATTGCTGGCGAGAGCAAAATAGGCTTCGCGGGCGTCACTCTCGACGAGATAGGCTTCTCCCTGATCGGTGTCGAACCCGGTCAAATTGTCGGGAAGCCGCAGCGTCTCGGCCGGCGCCGATGACAGCGAAAGTGCAAAACAGCACGCGGCAAGTGCATACCGGAGATGTCGCACAACCATGGAAGGTCTCCCAAACGGTGCACGACTATCGCACATGACAGGGAGTAAGTGAACGGCCGCGCGCCAGACCTCTTCCTCGGTACGGCGCGCATCCCCTCAGGGGAAAGAACGTCCTCGCTCCGTCGAAAACGGCCGAGCGCCTTCTCGGCTTTCAAAACGGATGCACGACCCAACGACACAGGCTATGTTGCCCCGTCTGGCCGAGGTCATCGAAGGGGACATGACATGCAGGCAATGCCGATAGCGCATCAAGCCGCGCAACCCGTGGCCGGCCCCATATCCTCCCTGGCCGGCTATCCGGCCGCCGTCCTGTGCTGGCTGCTTTCGGCCGGTGTTTATATCGCGGCCAAATGGGTGGCGCCTGAAATGCCGCCCTGGGGCCTCTGYTTCTGGCGGCTGACGCTTGCCTGCGCCATCCTGCTRCCGATYGTGCACCGYCATCACGASGCRATGATCGGGCTTTTGCGAACKCGCGCCGTRGAGGTCGTCGCCGTGGGGGCGATCGGCCTCACGCTGTGCCAGGGCATGATCTACCATGGCCTCAACCACACCGACGCCACCACGGCCGGCATCATCATGGCGCTGTCGCCTGTCATGACGATGGTGCTCGCCCGTTTCGTGCTCGGCGAGCCGCTCGGGCTGTGGAAGTCGCTTGGCGCGCTGGTTGCGCTTGCCGGGATGATTTTCATCGTTGCCCACGGCAATTTGACGGCGCTGCTGCAACTCAAGGTCAACGCCGGCGAGTTGTGG
>NZ_JBFUGJ010000342.1:0-6104 GCF_056402975.1 Mesorhizobium sp. P3_A9
GGTCATCACGCTGCCGACGCGCCGCTGGCACTTCGGCCATGCGTTATTCGTACACCGCACAACGCACAAAAAACAGCGCGACGGAAAAGGCGGATCATTGTACTTTCGGTCATGGCCACGGCCAAAGGCGCGTTCCCCTCGCCCCATTGCCAAAACGCCTATTGGAAGCAACAATACCCTTCGACGCCCGCGCGCCAGAAGCTTGAAAAACAGCGCATAAAACAGCGTCGGAGGAAATGCGGGAGAACGCCGCTGACCAGTTCAACGACGCGCTACGCCTGCGGCTTGTCGGCGCTGACCACGGACGAGCCCGACCCGGATGTTTTCGCACGCGCGGTGGCCGCCGAGGCTGCCGCTATCGACGCCGGCTTCGCGCTCCTGTTCTTTTCCCAGAGCCTCGTCGAGGCAGGCGCCCTGTCACAGGCACTCTCGGCGCATGCGCCGGCGCTCCACCATGCCGGCTGTTCCACCGCCGGCGAGATCACGCCGCAGGGCCTCGAGGAAGGCCATATGCTGGCGATGCTGCTTCCCTCGGCCTCGTTCACCGCGGTCAGCACCATGGTCGACAATCTGTCCTCGTCGGGCATGGACAGGATCACCGGCGAGGTCGAGGCCTTGCGGCGCACGCTACGCGGCCGGCTTGGCTGCGAGCAGACCAGCAACACCTTCGCGCTCTGCTTCATCGATGGACTGTCCTATGCCGAGGAAGCGGTCAGCTCGGCCATCCACTGGGGTCTTGACGACATACCGCTGCTCGGCGGCTCGGCCGGCGACGATTTGAAATTCGAGACGACGCGCCTGATCTCGAATGGCGCCGTCACCTCGGACAGCGCCATCATCGTGCTGATATCGACGGAAATTCCGTTCCACGTCTTCAAGACCGACAATTTCGTTCCGACCGACGAAAAGCTGGTGGTGACGGCGTCCGATGCCGATCACCGCATCGTGCGCGAGTTCAACGCCACCAATGCGGCGGAGGAATATGCCGCTTCCGTCGGCATCCTGCCGCAGACCCTGACGCCGCTGAGCTTCGCCTCGCATCCGGTGGTGGTGAAGGTGGGCGGCGAATATTACTGCCGCTCGATCCAGAGGATGCACGCGGATGGCTCGCTGTCGTTCTTCTGCGCCATCGACGACGGCGTCGTGCTGTCGATCGCCCAGCCCAAGGACATGGTGGAATCGACGCGCGCGGCGCTGCGCGAGGTCGAGGACAGACTGGGCGGTATCGACCTGATCCTCGGCTTCGACTGCGTGCTGCGCCGGCTCGATGCGCGCAACCGGCAGGTCTTCCGTGACATTTCGGAGCTCTACCGGGTCAACAAYGTCATCGGCTTCGGCACCTATGGCGAACAGTACCGGTCGATGCATCTGAACCAGACYTTCACCGGCATYGCYTTYGGCGAACGSCARGCGGCGGAATAGGGGGCCGCGGAATAACAAGATGCCGCTCAAGGACATAAACGACCTCGAAAAGCTGAAGAAGATCAACGCCGCCCTGGTCAGCCGCGTCGAGCGGTCTATGGACCAGCAAGGCAATGCCTTCTCGCTGTTCCAGACCGCGATCTCGCTCGAGAACCGCGTGCGCACGCGCACCGAGGAACTGCATTCGACGCTGCGCCGGCTGGAGCAGTCCAACATCGATCTCAGCGCCGCCAAGGAAAATGCCGAGCTGGCGAACCTGTCCAAGACCAGGTTCCTCGCCGCCGCCAGCCATGACGTGCTGCAGCCTCTGAACGCGGCCCACCTCTCCGTCTCGGCGCTCGCCGAGGTGCAGACCAGCGACGAAGGCAGGAAGCTGGTTCGCCAGGTCGAGCGCTCGCTCGAAACGATGGAGGACCTGCTGCGCACCCTGCTCGATATTTCAAAGCTCGACGCCGGCGTGGTGCAGCCCGATATCGGCGACGTCAGCCTCGAGGCGCTGTTCTCGTCGCTGCGCTCGGATTTCCAGCCGGTCGCGGAAATGAAACGGCTGTCGCTGAAATTCCGGCCGGTCAATGCCGTGGTCCGCTCCGACCGGACGCTGCTGCGCCGCATCCTGCAGAACATCCTCTCCAACGCGTTGGGCTATACCCGTTCCGGTGGCGTCCTTGTCGGCACCAGGCATCGCGGCGACACGATCCGCATCGATGTCGCCGACACGGGCTGCGGCATTCCCGAGGACCAGCGCGAGGCTGTGTTCGAGGAGTTCCATCGCGGCACCTCACCGGCCAGTTCGGAACGTGACGGCAACGGCCTCGGGCTCGGGCTTGCCATCGTGCGCCGCATGGCCGGCGCGCTCGGCCATCCCGTGACCTTCTCGTCGAAGGTCGGGCGCGGCACGATCTTCCACATCGATGTCCCCGTCGGCATCGGCGCCCCCGCCGACGCCATCGCCAGCGCCACCAGCCTGGAGCGGTCGCGCGGCTACGGCCTGTTCGGCACCAAGGTGCTGCTGGTCGAGAACGACATCGAGGTGCTGGAGGCCATGACCTTCCTGCTCGAGCGCTGGCAGTGCCTGGTGCGGTCCGCAACCTCGACCGACGACGCAATGGACCTGCTCGGCGACACCGACTGGGTGCCCGACATCGTCATTGCCGACCAGCATCTCGACGGCGGCGATCTCGGCACCGCCACCATATCGGAAGTCCGAGACTATCTCGGCCGCGCCGTACCGGCGCTGATCGTCACCGCCGACAGTTCCGAGGAAGTCGCCAAGGCAGCCCGCGCCGGCGGCATCGAACTGATGCGCAAGCCGCTGAAGCCAGCGCAGCTAAGGGCGCTGCTGGCGCATTTGTTGGCTTAGCTCCATACCCTCCCCTTGATGGGGAGGGTCGGCGCGCAGCGCCGGGGTGGGGTGCGGCGCCAAGCTCCCCCACCCCGCTCCGCTTCGCGGATCGACCCTCCCCACAAGGGGGAGGGTAAAAGCTCAAAACCCCGCCTGATCCCGAAACAGCTCGGCATTATCCAGCTTCGAAACCTCGATGACAGCCTGCGTGCGGCTATACACATTGAGTTTGCGCAATATCTCCGAGACATGCGCCTTCACCGTCGTCTCACCGACCTGCAGCTCGTATGCGATCTGCTTGTTGAGCAGGCCCTGGCGCAGCATCTGCAGCACGCGCAGCTGCTGTGGCGTCAGCTTGGACAGGCGCTGGACCATGTCGGCGCGGTCGATGCTGTCGGCGTCCGCCGGCTGTCCTTCATAGGTTTCCGGCACATAGATCGCACCATCCATCACCGAGCGGATGGCGGCGGCCAGATCGCTCTTGCGCGCCGATTTCGGGATGAAGCCGGCAGCACCATAGGACAAGGCCTCGGAAATGATCCGCGGTTCCTCGTAGCCCGACACGATCACCACCGGCAGCCGCGGATAGCGCGTCCTGAGCTGCAGCAGCCCGTCAAAGCCATGCACGTCGGGCATGTTGAGATCGAGCAGCGCCAAATCGAACGGCTTTATCCCTGCCAGGAGATCGAGCGCCTCGGCGATCGAGCGCGCCTCGACCGTGTCGACTTCCGGATAGGCCATCTGCACCGCGCTGTGCAGCGCCTCGCGAAACAGCGGATGGTCGTCGATGATCAGGAACCGGGCGCGATCATTGGATACTGTCATGTGGCTCGTTCCGGTTTACCCGCCACACCATAGTCCTGTGACCATGGCCGGATTATTGGCAAATAGTCTATCGCCAGTTGATAGGATGCACTGCTGCAAAAGTGATGGGAACCCTGAATTCCTTGTACAGCATGGGCAAAGCCCGTGCTTTATGAAAAGCGACGCCTTGTCCGGTCCCCGAAATCGGTCAAAGGTGCCATCGGCATCCCATATTCAACGCAGAGACCGTCATGACCGCCTTCGTCCTTCCCGTGCCGCCAACGCCTTCCGTCGCCATCAGCGGGTCGCCAGAGCGTTTTGCCGTGCGGCGTATTTTCTGCGTCGGCCGCAACTATGCGGCGCACGCGCGCGAACTCGGCAATGATGAGCGCGATCCACCCTTCTTCTTCACCAAGCCGGCCGATGCGGTGGTCGATTCCGGCACAGAGATCCCCTACCCGCCGCTGACGGCCAATCTGCACCATGAAATCGAACTGGTGGCCGCGATCGGCAAACCGGGCTTCCGCATTGCGCGAGACCGGGCGCTCGATCATGTCTGGGGTTATGGCGTCGGCATCGACCTCACCCGCCGCGATCTCCAGGATGAGGCCAAGAAGGCGGCGCGACCTTGGGACTGGTCGAAAGCCTTCGACCGCTCCGCCCCTTGCGGCCCGCTGGTTCCCGCGCAGGAATCCGGGCACCCAACGAAGGGGCGTATCTGGCTCGCCGTCAACGGCGCGGTGAAACAGGATGCCGACCTCACCGAGTTGATCTGGCCAATTGCCGATATCGTCTCGATCTGCAGCGAGGCGATGGAATTGCAACCCGGCGACCTGATCTTCACCGGCACGCCGGCCGGCGTCGGCGCGGTCAAGCCGGGCGAAACGATGACCGGCGGCGTCGACGGCATCGGGACGATCGAAGTGACCATCGGCCAACCGAAGTGAGCCCATGAGCGAACTCATCCTGCACAACTACTATCGCTCCTCCACTTCTTATCGGGCGCGGATAGCGCTTGAGATGAAGGGACTGAGCTATGACTATGTYCCGCATCATTTGCGCCACGGCGATCATCTGGAACCGGCCTATCTCGCGGTCAATCCGCARGGKCTGGTGCCGGCMTTGGTGCTSGACGACGGCACGCTTTTGACGCAGTCGCTGGCRATCATCGAATATCTSGACGAGATCCAGCCGGCGCCGCCGCTACTGCCCAGGGACGCACTTGGCCGGGCGCGCGTCAGAATGCTGGCGCAGATGATTGCCTGCGACATCCATCCGGTGAACAATCTGCGCGTGCTGACCTCGCTGCGCACCTTGTTCGGCGCCGGCGACGAGGACATCACCAACTGGTTCCGCCACTGGGTCAACGAAGGCTTTCAGCCGCTTGAAAAGATTCTGGCTTCCTCGTCTGAGACCGGAACATTCTGCCATGGCGAAGCGCCGGGGCTCGCCGACATCTGCCTGGCGGCGCAAATCACCAGCAATGCCCGCTTCGGCGTCGAYMTGACGCCCTACCCGACGATCACCCGCATCAACGCCGCCTGCATGGCGCTGCCGGCTTTTCAGAAAGCAGCACCGCAGAATCAGATCGACGCGGAGTAGATCTTCATCGGGCCACGCGCAGCGTCAGCGCCCAGAACGCCAGCGCCAACAGGCCGATGCCGCCGCCCAACATACAGACGCCACTCCAGCCCATGGCGCCATAGACCATGGTCGAGGCGATCGAGCCGAGCGCGCTGCCGAGCGAATAGAAGATCATGTAGCCGCCGACCAGACGGCTGCGCGCATCCGGCCGGCGGGCGAAAATCAGGCTCTGGTTGGTGACATGGACGGCCTGGATCGCCAGATCCAGCATGACGATGCCGACGACAAGCAGCCACAGCGACTGGCCCATGAAGGCGATCGGCAACCAGGCGGCCGTCATCAACAACAGGCTGAGGCCGGTGACCAGTTGGCCGCGCCCGCGATCGACAAGGCCGCCCGTCCAGCGGGCACCGAGAGCGCCTGCGACACCGGCCAGGCCGAACAATCCGATCTCGGTGTGCGAAAGTGAAAACGGCGCGGCACTCAGCGGCAGCACCAGCGGCGCCCACAGCACATTGAAGGTGGCGAAGATCAGCATGGCGAGCACGGCGCGCACGCGCAACAGCGGCTCCTGCACGAACAACAGCACCACCGAGCCCAACAGGCGCGGATAGGATGTGCGTGGCCGCTCCGCCTCGTGACGTGGCAAGATGAGGAAGAGAACCACCGCCATGACGAGCGTCAGCGCCGCCGAGATCAGATAGACCCAGCGCCAGCCGGCAAAGTCGGCGACGACGCCGGCGACGAAGCGAGCGAGCAGGATGCCAAGGATGACGCCGCTGGTGACGGTGCCGACCGCCCGCCCGCGCTCGGACGGCACGGCGAGATCGGCGGCGTAAGCCACCAGCACTTGAACCACCACGGCAAGCAGCCCGACAACCGCGAGGCTTGCCAGCAGCATCGCGGCATTCGGCGCAATCCCGACCGCGATCAGCGCCACGGCCGAAAGGAT
>NZ_JBFUGJ010000343.1:0-6063 GCF_056402975.1 Mesorhizobium sp. P3_A9
TCTGCCGKCCGATGCRCCGGCGACCGACGCCAACCGYACCACGCCSGGCAAGGAAGCCTGGATGGTGATGGTTCAGGTCTGCACGCATCTGGGCTGTATTCCGCTCGGCCAGGAAGGCGAGTTCGGTGGCTGGTTCTGCCCGTGCCATGGTTCGCAATACGACACCGCCGGCCGCATCCGCAAAGGCCCGGCGCCTGAGAACATGGCTGTGCCGGTATTCAAGTTCATTTCCGATACCAAGATCCTTATCGGTTGAGGCAGGGGGATATTTCGATGAGCGAGGGACACTCGACCTACACGCCCAAAACCGGTATCGAACGCTGGTTCGACGCCCGCATGCCGCTGCCGCGACTGGTCTATGACAGCTTCGTCGCCTATCCGGTGCCGCGCAACCTCAACTACATGTGGACCTTCGGCGGCATCCTGTCGATCATGCTGGTGGCGCAGATCCTGACCGGCATCGTGCTGGCCATGCACTACACGGCCGACACCAATCTCGCCTTCGGCTCCGTCGAAAAGATCATGCGCGACGTGAATTCCGGCTGGCTGCTGCGCTACATGCATGCCAACGGCGCTTCGTTCTTCTTCATCGCCGTCTA
The DNA here is from genome assembly GCF_056402975.1 of Mesorhizobium sp. P3_A9. Classification (NCBI taxonomy): domain Bacteria; kingdom Pseudomonadati; phylum Pseudomonadota; class Alphaproteobacteria; order Hyphomicrobiales; family Phyllobacteriaceae; genus Mesorhizobium; species Mesorhizobium sp. P3_A9. The sequence continues at coordinate 600 of NZ_JBFUGJ010000343.1, forward strand.
TATGCACATCTTCCGTGGTCTCTATTACGGCTCCTACAAGGCGCCACGCGAGCTGCTCTGGATCCTCGGCTGCATCATCTACCTCCTGATGATGGCGACCGGCTTCATGGGCTATGTGCTGCCATGGGGACAGATGAGCTTCTGGGGCGCCACCGTCATCACCGGCTTCTTCAGCGCCATTCCGCTGGTCGGCGAGTGGATCCAGCAGTTGCTGCTCGGCGGCTTCGCCGTCGACGACCCGACGCTGAACCGCTTCTTTKCRCTGCACTATCTGCTGCCGTTCATGATTGCCGGCGTCGTCGTGCTGCACGTCTGGGCGCTGCAYGTGRYSGGSCAGWSSAACCCGACCGGCATCGAGRTCAAGTCGAAGACCGACACSGTMGCCTTCACCCCTTACGCGACCATCAAGGACGCGTTCGGCATGATCGTGTTCCTKTTCRTCTTYGCCTAYTTCRTCTTYTWCCTGCCGAACTWTCTCGGCCATCCCGACAATTACATCGTCGCCAATCCGCTGAAGACGCCGGCCCATATCGTGCCGGAATGGTACTTCCTGCCGTTCTACGCGATCCTGCGCGCCATCACCTTCAACATCGGGCCGATCAACTCCAAGCTCGGCGGCGTGCTGTGCATGTTCGGCGCCATCGTCATGCTGTTCCTGGTGCCGTGGCTCGACACCTCCAAGGTGCGCTCGGCGGTATACCGGCCCTGGTACAAGCTGTTCTTCTGGCTGTTCGTGGCCGACGCCATCCTGCTTGGCTGGCTTGGCTCGCAGCCGGCGGAAGGCGGCGGTCTGTTGACCCTCCTGACCGGTGAGTTGGTGGGCAACTACGTCGGGTACGCTCAAGCGGCGACGCTGTTCTACTTCGCCTTCTTCCTGATCGCGCTGCCGGTGCTTGGCCTGATCGAGACGCCGCGCAGGCTGCCGAACTCGATCACCGAGGCGGTGCTTGAAAAGAACAAGGGTGGCAGCGGGCATCCGGCGGGCGCCACAGCCGCGCCAGAGACCAAGGGCTGAGCGGTAGAGAATCTAAGGGGATTTGGCATGAAAAAGATTCTCACCTCGCTGGCGCTGATCGGCCTTGTGGCCGCCGGCACTGCGGCCTTCGCCGCCGAAGAGGCGCACAATGCGGCAGCGCCGACGCATTTCCCGATCAATGAGCCGAAGGAAATGAGCTGGAGCTTCACAGGTCCGATCGGGACCTATGACAAGGGCCAGCTGCAGCGCGGCCTGAAGGTCTACAAGGAAGTCTGCTCGGCCTGCCATTCGATGAACCTGGTGGCGTTCCGGACACTCGAGGGCCCAACGGGCCTCGGCTATTCGGATGCCCAGATCAAGTCGCTGGCGGCGACCTACACGATCCATGACGGCCCCAACGATGCCGGCGACATGTTCGATCGTCCCGGCAAGCCGTCGGACTATTTCCCGGCACCATTCCCGAACACGGAAGCGGCCGCGGCCGCCAATGGCGGCGCCGCTCCGCCCGACATGTCGCTGCTGGCCAAGGCGCGCGGCGTCGAGCGCGGCTTTCCGCAGTTCGTCTTCGACATCTTCACCCAATATGACGCTGGCGGCCCCGACTACATCCATTCGCTGCTGACCGGCTACGACCAGACGCCGCCGGCCGGAATGGTCATCCCCGAGGGCACGCACTACAACCCATACTTCATGTCTGGCGTGTCGTTAAAAATGCCCAAGCCGCTCTCCGACGGCCAGGTGACCTATGATGACGGCGCACCACAGACGGTCGACCAGTATTCCCGCGACATATCCGCCTTCCTGATGTGGGCGGCCGAGCCGCACATGGAAGCCCGCAAGCATACCGGCATCAACGTGCTGTTTTTCCTGCTGGTGTTCGGTGCGCTGGTCTACCTCGTCAAGCGGAAGGTGTGGGAAGGCGTGGCGCACTAAGGCCTGCCGATATTCTGGTGAGGCCGGTCTGCAAACAATGGTTTCCTGCGCTTCCGGTGCTCACGTACTTTAAGTACGCTCCGCTCCGGTTCTCGGAAACCATCGTTTTCGACTCGGCCTGACCTGAATCTCTAGAGGCCTCAAGCCGTTCTGAAGCCAATACGATCATGCAAGGGCGCCGAGAGGCGCCCTTTTTGATACCAAGGGGCGGTGATGTCACATGGCCGTCATCGCCCATAGCGATCCTGCGTCATTCCTACCAAAGGATCGCTCCTATGAAGAAATATGCATCGCTGGCGGCTGGTCTGCTGCTGCTGGTCATCGGCTCCGCCGCCCAGGCCGAGGACGCCAAGCCCTTCGTCACCAACAAGGACGTGGATCTGACGATGATCCTGCCGCCGCCGCCGGCAAACGATTCGGCGCAGACCAAGGCCGAGCTCGGCGAGGTGCTGGCGCTGCAAGTGACGCGCACGCCCGAGATGGTGGCCAGCGCCGTTGCCGATTCCGAGGAGAATGTCTGGCGCTTCGCCAATGYCATGGGCCCGAATTTCAACAAGGAGAAGCTGCCGAAGTTCAGCGCCTTTTTCGATCGCGTCGAGACCGAAGGTGCTGTCGTCGATCCGGCCAAGGATGTCTGGAAGCGTCCGCGTCCGCACCAGCTCAGCGATCTCGTCAAGCCGGCGGTCAAGCTGTCGAGCTCCGGTTCCTGGCCGTCCGGCCATGCCACCGTTGGCACCATGATGGGCATTATCCTGGCCGACATGGTGCCGGAGAAGCGCGCCGAGATCATGGCGCGCGCGGCCGAATATGCCCACAACCGTGAGGTTGACGGTATCCACTATGCGTCCGACGTCGAGATGGGCAAGATTTCCGGCAGCGTCATTGCCGCGATCCTGCTCAACCGGGACGACTTCAAGGCCGAATATGAAGTGGCCAGGGCCGAGCTTCGTTCCGATCTCGGCATGTAAGTCCTAGAGCGCGTCGCGTCGAAGCGGATTCACGCGACGCGCTTGGGTGCTTCTCTGCGCGCCAGCAGGGACGTCAGGACCCAAGGGACTGAAGCCGGCAACAGCTTATTGCGTCGACACTTGCACCGATATCGGAAAGGCGAAGTACAGGTTGCAGGCAACAAGCTCGATACCTCGTTTTCCCTTGCGAGAGAGAGGCTCGGGCGCTTCAACGGCAACAGTTGCGCTGCCTTTGCCCTTCGCCTGCAGTGCGACGAGAGCATCATAGACTTCGCGACGCTCGCGGACGGATGCCTGCTTCGGATTTTCAGGGTAATAAACCGGGATCGTCAAAATCAGATAGTCCATCCGACAGCGCGGCGCCGAAATCGCGACTGCCTTCCTGCGCAGAGCGATCTCGAACGCGCCGGTCCGTTCGTCGAATCCAGTGATCCATTGTCGGCGCGTATGCAATTGTCCAAGCGCGTCGCCGACTACGAAATCTGTCGGGCGTAGCACCACCGTCCAACTGGCCAGCTCGGCAGCGGAGACGACAGCCGGCACCCAGCTCAGGAGCGCGGTTGCCATGATGACGGTCAGTATTTTTCGCAGAAGATGGGTCATGTAGCGACCATGGTTCGACCGGAAGGGGCGCTTCAGGCGCCCCTTTTTACCTCTATGCGAGAGTTCGGCAATAAGTCCTTTGGCATAGCGCGGCGCTCAAAGAGATGCGGATCGAGATCGACGGGTTATGAAGTTATGGGCTGCAATTCGATCGGAAAAGTGTCGGAGATGATCGAGAACAGTGCCGAGACCAGCTGGCCCATGGAAATGCCGTTGCTGGTGAAGAGTGAAGGGCAGTGGAAGATCGCCGCGCAGGCATGGGACCCAGCGAACGAGGCCAATCCCTTGCCGGATGCGCTTGTCTCGGGCGTCACATCGCGCTAGCCGTTGTCGGTCGCGTCGGGTTTGGTCCCTGCGCCGTTTGCATTTGCCAGCTGGATCACCCGGAGCCGCCTCAATGAAACCTTCGCTCGAAGACACGCTGCTGGCCGCGATCCGCACCATTCCGGACTATCCCAAGCCCGGCATCCTGTTTCGCGACATCACCACGCTGCTCGGCAATGCGCGCGCCTTCCGCCGCGCCATCGACGAGCTGGTGCATCCCTATGCCGGGCAGAAGATCGACAAGATCGCCGGCATCGAGGCACGCGGCTTCATCCTSGGCGGCGCYGTCGCCCACCAGCTTTCGGCYGGYTTCGTGCCGATCCGCAAGAAGGGCAAGCTGCCCTAYGAGACGGTGCGCGTCGCCTACAGCCTGGAGTACGGGCTGGACGARATGGAGATGCACAAGGACGGCGTGGCCCCTGGCGAGAAGGTGATCCTGGTCGACGATCTGATCGCCACCGGCGGCACGGCGGAAGCGGCGGTGAAGCTGCTGCGCCAGATCGGTGCCGATATTCTGGCGGCCTGTTTCGTCATTGATCTGCCGGATCTCGGYGGGCGCGCCAAGCTSGAGGCGCTGGGTGTGCCGGTCAGGACGCTGATTGGGTTTGAAGGGCATTGAGCAGTTTTTTCCTTCTCCCCTTGTGGGAGAAGGTGGATCGGCGCGCAGCGCCGAGACGGTTGAGGGGTGGGTGACGGAGTGCCGTCGACGCCAAGCTGGAGCACCCCTCATCCGACCTCGCTTCGCGAGGTCACCTTCTCCACAAGGGGAGAAGGAAGAGGCGCTGCTACTCCACCTTCACCAGCACGGCGCTTTCAAACTCAAGCACCTTGTCGCCCGTTGAATCAGAGGCCTCGCAGCGAAGCGCCAGCAGCCGCCAGCCGGGGCGCGATGAGATCGGGCGGTGGGAAACCGCCGTGCGCGTGAAGGTGACGGTTTCACCGGCATGGACGGGCTTCAGCCATTTGAGGTTCTTGAACCCGGGCGAGGGGCCAAATTCTGGCATCGGGCCAGGGCCGTTCCAGTTGGCCCCCTCTGCATCCATGCGGGCTTCGAGGTTGAGTTTCATCCAGGTGGCCGCGGTGTGCCAGCCGGAGGCGCAAAGCCCGCCGAGCACGCTCTTCCTGGCGGCCTCCTCGTCGATATGGAAGATCTGCGGGTCGTATTTGCGGGCGAACGCCTTGATCGCCTCGGGCTCGAATCTGTGCGAGCCGAGCGTCACCGTGGTGCCGATGCGGAAGAATTCATCCAGGGTCATGCGGCATTCCCCGCGGCATCACGCGTCAGGAACATGACGGAATTCTCAAGCTCGAAGACGCTTTCGCCACGCTGGTTGACCAGCTCGCTGCGCATGGTGACGAAGCCGAGTTGCGGCTTCGAGCGCGACAGGCGCTTGGCCAGCACAACCAGATTGCCTCTGAGCGTATCGCCGGCCAGAACCGGTTTCTTCCACTTGACCTGATCGACGCCGGGCGCGCCCTGGCAGGTGGAGTCCAGCAGGAAGGCATCGCACAGCATGCGCATGAACATGGCGCAGGTGTGCCAGCCCGAAGCCGAGAGACCGCCCAGGATGCTGGCCTTGCCGGCCTCCTCGTCGAGATGCATCGGCTGGGCGTCGAATTCGCTGGCGAACGCGATGATTTCGGCGGCACTCACCTGCTT
>NZ_JBFUGJ010000344.1:0-6053 GCF_056402975.1 Mesorhizobium sp. P3_A9
GCCTCATACATCGATATGGTCACGTCAAATCTCCCTGTCCGGCCCGAACGCCGGCGCAGGGACCTAGCGCCTGTGTGCACGATTCTTCAAGCGCCGTGGGCTCCGCGTCACCACGCCGCCGCAATCGCTGTGGTAGAATTTCCGTTATCGAGCGGAGATTCCCGATGAGACGCGTCCTTCTCGCAGCGACTGCCCTTTTCTCCCTTGCCATATCCGGCCAAACGGCGCTGGCCGCTGACGACGCGCCCGAAGCGCCCTATGTCGACGACCGGTCGAGCGCCGAGGCGGTCATCCGCTCGCTCTACAGCGCCATCAACCGGCACGAATTCGCCCGGGCCTGGGGTTACTATGGCGATGCGAAGCCGGCTAAGGATTTCGACAGTTTCGTCAAGGGCTATGACGGTACCGACAAGGTCGAAGTCACAACCGGTGCCATTTCAGACGATGGCGCCGCCGGCAGCATCTTCTACAACGTCCCTGTCGCCATCCGTGCCACCGACAAGAGCGGCGGCGAAAAGGTTTTCGCCGGCTGCTACACGCTGCGCCAGGTGAACGCGCAGGCCCAGGCCGCGCCGCCCTTCGATCCGATCCACATCGAAAAAGGCGCGCTGAAACCTTCGACCGCCGATTTCGAGGAGGCTGTGCCGCCAAGCTGCGGCGACGGTCCGCCGCCGCCAAAGAAGGATACGGTGCTGGAACAGGCCAAGAAGGCTTTTCTCGCGACCTATGGCGACCAGTGCGACAAGGACCTTGTGGCCAACGAGCCGGAAGTCTTTTCGATCAAGTACAAGGACAAGAATGCGCAGCCCGGCGATCCCGACAAGGAAACGCGCCTGTTTCATTTTTCCTGTGCGGCCGCCGCCTACAATGAGAACTCGATCTACTATATGACGGATGAGGTCGACGGCGTGCGCCAATTGCAGTTCGCCGAACCGGAGACCGATATCCGCTACGAAAACAACGACAGTGACGGCAAGCTGTTGAGCGTAACGGTGGTCGGCTTCCACACGACGGGATGGGCCACCAACTCCGACTATGACCCGGACGCCCATACGATCACCACTTTCAACAAATGGCGCGGCATCGGTGATGCCTCCGACTCCGGCACATATTTGTTCCGTAACGGTGATTTTTCGCTGGTTCAGTATGACGTCGACGCGTCCTATGATGGCGAAGAAAATCCGCAGACGATTGTCGACTACAACACCGCACCCTGAAGCGCGATGCGCTTCAAGCTTTTGTCCTTTTGTATCAAGGCGCCTTCGACAGCATCCAGTTCAGCGTGCCGCGCCAGTCGACCATGCGGATCGGCGTGCCATGCGTGCCGGTCTCGAAGCGGACGAAGCGGGTCGGATAGGGATAGGCTTTCGACTTGGCGATAATGGAGCGGAAGAAGGCTTCCTGGTTCGCCACGGGAAAGACCACGTCATGGCTGCCCTGGCCGAAGAAGACCGGGACATGGCGCCTGAAGGCGGGACTGCCAAGAAAACTATCGTCCCACAGAGATCCGAGCAGCAGCAGCCCGTTGACGCGCCGGCCGGTATCGTTGCGCGCGGCAAGCTTCCAGCACAGGGAACCGCCCATCGAGCCGCAGGCGACGAAGATTTTCGCGCCCGGCGACTGCTCGGCATAGTGATCGATCAAGGCCGCGATTTGCGCGGCGCCCTTGTCGCCGAAATCAGGGAAATCCGGTGAGAGATAAAGCCCGCCATTGCCGGCCATCAAATTCTTGAGCCGGTTGAAATTGCCGCCGAAAGTGAAGTCGTCGACGCCCTGCTTGCGGCTGCCGCCCTGCCCGTGCAGGTAGAGCACGATGATAGCGGCACCCTCGGTCTTGCCGACCGCGACGTGCCTGACATCGCCGGCGTCGGTCTTCAGCATCAGGTCCTGCTGCACCTTGCGCACGCTGGTATCGGTGTATTGCGCATGCACGCGCTTTTCCGGCACTTCATCACGCTGGTTGATGTCGCGCATTTCGCGATAGTCGATGACCGTATAGGCGCCGTTGGTGTCGGACGAGAGCGTGGCCGGGTAGGCGAAGAGATCGTCCTTGAAGGGTTTTAGTTCGAGCGCATCGGCATGGGTGGCAACGCCAAGAACAAATGTTGCGATCAGAAAGCCGTGGAGAGGAGAAAGGAAACGAAAAGCCATACTGCAGGCTTGCGTAATTCAGCCTGGGTTTGTCAATCCTGCAGCACGCCGCCGGCGCCTTCGAGCGCCTCGCGGGTGTCAACATCGACAGACGCGCCCTCGCCGATCTCGACATCGATGACGTCGAGTCCTTCGGCCTCGACCAGATGGCGGGCGCCGGTATCGCCTTCGAGATGAGCGATGGCCGGGAACAGCGAGCGTGGCAAAAGCACCGGATTACCGCGCTTACCTTCATGCGAAGCGCGGACCACGGAATTGCCTCCAGCCTTGCGGAAGGCATCGATCAGTCGGTCGAGGTCGTCCGACACAACACCAGGCATGTCTCCCAGAACGATCATCACGCCGGCTGTGTCTTCGGGCAGATAGGCAATACCGGCCTTCAGCGACGTGGACAGGCCATCGGCGAAATCCGGATTGTCGGCGAAGGTGACGTCGAGGCCCGACAAAGCTGCGCGCACCCGTTCGCGCTGATGGCCGGTGACGACGATCGTGCCCGAAGCCTTCGAGGCGAGCACGCGCTCGGCGGTGCGGCGCACCAGCGGCTTGCCGTCGAACAGCGCCATGAGCTTGTTCGGTCCGCCCATGCGGCTCGACCGGCCGGCTGCCAGAAGCACGATGGCGACCTTGAGCCGGCTTTTGGCCGGCAGCGGTTCGCGCGGCTGCGGCCGTGTCGGGATTTCCATCAGCAGACCGCCGACCCCCATGCCGGCGATGTCCTTCGCGGTGACGTCGAGGCCGGCGATCAACCGGTCAAGCACCCAGTCGAAGCCGTTTTCCTTGGGGCTGCGGGCGCAGCCGGGCGCACCGATGACCCGCTTGCCGGCAAGCGTGCCGAGCACCAGCAGATTGCCGGGATCGACCGGCATCCCCGCGCGGATGACAGTACCCCCCGCCATTTCGATCGCTGCCGGAACAACATCGGCGAAATCGCTCATCGCCGAAGCGCCGAAGATCACCACCATGTCATTGTCGCGCGCCAGCGAGGCGGCGGCCGCCGCCACGGGCGCGATCTCATGCGGCGTGCGGCGTTCCGCCGTCAGCCTGCCGCCCGAACGCGCCAGCCTTGCTTCGGTGACGCGCAGCGTCTTGTCGAGCACGCTGGGCTTGATGCCSGGCAGAACCGTCTGGATGACACCGACGCGYACCGGCTGGTAGGCATTGACGGCAAAGATCTCGCCGCCGGCGCAGATTTTCGCGACCGCATCGACCAGCGCAGAGCTGACTGCGAACGGGATGATCTTCACCGTCGCGACCATCTGACCTTTCTCGACCGGAGCATGCTGCGCTAGCGTGGCAATGGTGATGGCGGGATCGACGGCGTTGATGGCGTCGATGACAGCGGCGTCGACCGTGAAGATACCTGATGCCTTGGCGTGGAGATTGACGCGTCCGGTGGCGGCGGGCTTGGCCTCGATGCCGCTGAAAGTCATGCTCTCGGCAATTCTTTGCGCCGCGGCGTCCTCACCGAGATCGTCTTGGGAAAGCACCGCCGCAACAACCTGCGAGACGCCAGCCTGCTTGAGTATGGAGACGTCTTCGGCGCTCAGCCTGTGCGCCTTGCGAAAGCGCCTTTCGCCAGCGGTGGTGGCATGCGCCAGCACCGCACCCTCTGCCTCTTCAATGGCAACCGGACCGAATTTCACGCCACTGCGCCTTTGGCATCGAGGCCGCGCGAGCGGAAGGCGTGGATCGCCTGCGCCAGCACCGCGACAGCGATCTCGGCCGGGCTGGCGGCACCGATGTCGAGCCCGATCGGCGCGTGGATGCGGGCGATCTGTTCAGCACTCGCGCCCAGCGCCAGCAAGCGCTCGACGCGCTTGGCGTGCGTCTTGCGGCTGCCAAGCGCGCCGACATAGAAGCAGTTGGCGTCAAGGGCTGCCTTCAGCGCGAAATCATCGATTTTTGGGTCATGGGTGACGGCGGCAAGGGCGGTGTAGCTGTCGAGCGGCTGGCGCTTCAGCACATCTTCCGGCCACTCGGCATGCAAGGCGACATCGGGGAAGCGGTCGGGCGTGGCAAAAGCGGTGCGCGGATCGATGATCTCCAGGGGATAGCCGGCAATCCTGGCCATCGGCGCCAGCGCCTGGCTGATATGGACGGCACCGACCACCACGAGGCGCGGCTGCGGCAGATGCGCGTTGAGAAAGAAGGTTCGCCCTTCCGCCTCGACGGAACCGGAATTGCCTGATCGAAATGCCCTAGCGATCGCGGCTCCAAGATCGCCGGCAACCTGGTCGCCCTCGCGCACAATGCGGTCGCGGCCATCACCGAGATCGGTGACGAGGATCGCCGCGCGGCGGGCACGTCGTTCGGCATTCAACGTTTTCAGGGCGTATGGATCCATCTGAGATCAGCCCAACCGCTCGACATAAACCTTGATGCGGCCGCCGCAGGACAGGCCGACCTGCCAGGCGGTTTCGTCGGCGACGCCGAATTCGAGCATTTTGGCTTTCCCTGAGTCGATCACGTCGATCGCCTCGCTCACCACGGCACCCTCGACGCAGCCGCCCGAGACCGAGCCTTGGAAATTGCCTTCGGCGTCGATGACCAGATGGCTGCCGACCGGCCTTGGCGCCGAACCCCAAGTCTCGACCACAGTGGCAATGGCGACATCCTTGCCGTCCTTCATCCAGCCTTCCGCGATAATCAGCGGGTCGCGGGCCTCATCGAGATAGATGCTGTCGTCCATGATCGCTTCTCTCAGAGTCTGTTTTTCCGGTGGATCAACATATGGCTATGCAGCGTGCCTCGCGCCAGCTTCCATCCATCGCCGCGGATCGACGGACTGTGCCGATTTCTTGTCGAGCGAGGCGCAGAGGTCGGCGAGCGCATCGAGATTGTGGACCGAACGGAATTCGTCGACATGCGGCAGCATCGCCTTGACGCCGCGGGCACGCGCCTGAAAACCGTCAAAGCGCAGCAACGGGTTCAGCCAGATCAGCCGCCGGCAGGATTTGTGCAGCCGCTCCATTTCCTCGGACAGGCCGGCGACATCGTCACGCTCCAGCCCGTCGGTGATCAGAAGCACGACCGCGCCCTGCCCCAGCACGCGCCGCGACCATACCAGGTTGAACTCGGCCAGCGTGTCACCGATGCGCGTGCCGCCCGACCAGTCCTTGACCGCAGCCGAGCAGTCGGCAAGTGCAGCATCGGGATCGCGGTGGCGCATCTGCCGGGTCAGGTTGGTCAGCCGCGTGCCGAAGACGAAAGTGTGCACACGGCGGCGCTTTTCCGTCAGCGCGTGCAGGAAATGCAGGAAGATGCGCGTGTACTGGCTCATCGAGCCGGAAATGTCGGCCAGAACCACCAGCGGCGGATGGACTTCGCGGGCCGAGCGGAATTTCGGCAGGATCAGTTCGCCGCCGGTGCGCGCGGCCGAACGCATCATGGCGCGCGGGTCGATGCGGCGGCCATGCGCATCGGCCTTGAAGCGCCTGGTCCGCACCATGTCGAAAGGCAATCGCAGCTCGGCGATGGCCTTCTTGGCATCGGCCATCTCGGCGGCGTTCATCTGGGCAAAATCCTTGCCGCGCAGCACTTCATTGCCGGAAAAGGTAAAGCGGGCATCGACCTCAATCTCAGGGACTTCCTGCGGCGGCTGGTTCTTCTGGTGGCCCTCGAACATCGCCTGGCTGACGCGGTTTTCGGCTGCGCGCGGCTTCTGCTTCTCCCTGGCGTCAGGCGCCACCGGCGAGAACATGGCCAGCATCTTTTCGATCAATTCGCGCGATTTCCAGAACAGCCGGAAGGCTTCGTCGAAGGTCGGGTGATCCTCATGCCTGGACACCAGCACCGCATGCAGCGTCCAGTAGAAATCGTCGCGYGARCCGATRCCGGCRGCCAGCACCGCCTCGATGGCRTCCTTGACCGARGCCGGYCCGACCCGCATGCCGGCCTTGCGC
>NZ_JBFUGJ010000345.1:0-6050 GCF_056402975.1 Mesorhizobium sp. P3_A9
GTCTGGGCCCCTTCTGGAACTCCCTGGTGGTCGCAGCCATCGTCGCATTCGAAACGCGGTTCCGTTGGATGAAGTATTTAGCCAGTCGCTTCCGTAGTGGCCCTTAGTTCACGGTCCCGGGGTATTGCACTGGATGAACGGCGCATCCTTTGGCGGGCGCTACCCAGCCGTAGGGAAACGGGGATGCATCATTTGCTGCGTGGTGCCAGTGCGAATTTAATCGCTAAGGCAGTTCCATGTATGACGGTAACGACGGCCACGAGAATCGCGATCTGCCAATACCAAGCGTAGGGGAACGGTTGGCGACAAAGATAGCCGTAAAAATTGAAACCGTCCGGATAAGCCGACCCATCCACGCCTCCCTTCCTAGAGAATGCGCGTGGAGCCCCGTAGACGCCAAATCACAAGCGCGATACTGACGGCGACCCAGCGCCAAGCCAGCGGATGAACAACACACCCTTTCCGGTGACCCCCACCAGCTCTCACTGGCGCAAGGAAAGTAGAAACATCTGAGGCCATTGGGTCTGACAACCCTACGACCGAATGGCGGCCCGTAGGGAATCAGCAGGAGAGAAGTCGGGTTTATCCAGTGGAACGCTACGGGACCGGAGTGCCCCCCCCTACGGCTGGGGATCAGCGCGATTCACCCTGGCGAACTCTTTGTTTTTCGAGGAACCGCTTGGCGTGTTCGCCCCACTCCGCAGCCGTTGTTTTGTGCTCTCGAACGTATGTTTCGAAAGCCTTGCGCAGAGCGTCAAGGTCCAAAGCCCAAAGCCGCTCGCCTTTGTCGTCGTTCAACATTGCGTCACCAAGCCCCCCGGGTGACGGTATGCCCTTCAAATCAAGCCTTCAAGAACCGGTCCTGACTTCTTTTGGGTGTATCGGTCTGTCAAATATACAATCGCCTTCGATAGGTGACCGCAGGAACTGTTGCCAGCAGGAATGAAATCGACTTCATCGGGTGGAACGGCGCAGGGCAGGTGCTGCCTTCACAACTGAGCAGTCCGGTGACGGGACTTCAGTCTTAATTGAGCTATTCCTAATATGCATATAGCCTTGGCCGCGCGGGAGACGATCCCAAAAGCCTGACCCGCAACGACCCGGCACGACCCCATGTCCCCCCCGACTGAGCGTGCCGGGTCGTTCCTACAAGGTGCCTGGCAGGGCGCGAGCGCTCACGCGACAATGGTTTGTCAAATGTACAGACCGGCCCGGCCTGAAGCTGTCTTCCGTGATCGCGCAATATCCGGCTGAGTGCAGTCTGGTATTGATCCTTTGCAGAGTGGCCCTATGTCGTGCCCATCAAGTTCCGTTCTTGTTGGAGAATGGCAGGACTAAGGTCTTGCGTGCCGAGCGCAAAGGTCTGAGGGGACCGTTTAGGTTCCGTTAATGTCCATTGGACGTTCCGTTACTTTAGTTAGTCGGCATATAAAGGCTGACGTTGGGGAATATGGCTGGCGAAATGGCCGGCGCAGCTTGCTTTGGGTTTATAGGGGGGGCTGCACCGGCCATTGCGGGTGTGGGCTTTTGGGTGTGATTGTCCCCGCGTTGGTTAACCTACATGTATATTAGCAATCACGCAAATAAGACTGAAGTCCCTTGTTCCACCAGACCTGGCCGGACTTCCTCATAGTTTCGACTTCCGCCAGCCAGCCTTCCGAGCTTCCTGTTCCGAACAGAACCAGCGCTCGCCCTTCCACAGGCTGATCCGGGTCTCGGCGTAATATTGCTGTCCGGGAACGTGATAGATGCGCTCGCCCGTGTTGGTGCTGACGTTGCCCTTGATGGCGCAACCGACGAGAGGCGGCCCGGCCTTGACGGCAATCAGGCTGGCCAGGATGGCGATCGCCGCGGCGATCAATGTCCACGATATGGCGTTGCGCGAGGGACGCCAGCGACGACGACGCATGGCACGCTTTCGCCAGCGGTCGGAATGATTGTCGTAGCGAGACTTGTCCACTCCCCCTCCCGGCGGGAGAATGCGGCTGTTGTTAGGGCAAGTCTATAAGCTATGTCTAATTTAATGACGTGCGATCCCATCCATCGGATGGCGACCGACGGCACCCAATGCAGCGCCCGGGGGAAAGCCGCCTCGCTCGGCCCGCCCGAAATCCCTTGCTAGGGTCTCGCTGAAACGGCTCCACCGCCAGACGCCGCAGCCCCTGCCATGTCATCCAGGATCGGGCARTCCGGTCTGTTGTCGCCATGGCAGGCATGGATCAGTTTCTGCAGGGTCGTGCGCATCGACTGCAGCTCGCGCACCTTYTCCTCGATSGCSSTGACATGGGCGGCGGCGATYTCGCGCACGTCGKSGCTGGCGCGGCCACGATCCTGGTAGAGCGCCATCAACTGGCGGCAATCATCGATGGAAAAGCCGAGGTTGCGCGCGCGGCGCAGGAAAGCCAGCCGGTGGATGTCGTCACCGGAATAATCGCGGTAGCCGTTAGCGGCGCGTACCGGCGCGATCAGGCCGATCTCCTCATAGTAGCGGATGGTCTTGGCCGGCAGGCCTGAACGATGGGCAGCGTCGCCGACATTCATGCTGATCCTCGATTCCAGGTAACCGTTTGATGTCGCCCCCATTGAATTTACTTCACAATCCAGGGAGGGCTGTTGCCGAAATGCCATAGTGATACGCTTACCCGCGGGTAAGGCCACGCATATAGGCATCGYGYGCTTGGCAAGCAAAGCAAATGCCAGCAWGAATGATGGCAAGAAAGCGGTCGACTCGTGCCGCTGACCTTTGGGCGGGGCTCCGGATCATCTCATGCGCATGAAGTCGCTTGCAATAATTGCCGCATTGGCGCTGTCCACCGCCATCGCCGGTTGCAGCACCATTGGCGGGCAGATCTTCTCCAACGACTACGGCGCGGTGACCGATGCTGGCTACCAATTGCCACGCATCCCGATCGAAAAAGTGCCGAGGCAGTTTCACCGGCAGGAAGTGAACTACGACACCAAGGAAAAGCCGGGCACCATCATCGTCGATACGCAAAACAAGTTCCTCTACTTCGTCGAGGGCGACGGCTTGGCGATCCGATACGGCATCGGTGTCGGCCGCGAGGGCTTCGAGTGGCATGGTACTGCCCACATCGCGCTGAAGCGCGAATGGCCGACCTGGACGCCGCCCCGTGAAATGATCAGGCGCCAACCGGAACTGGCGAAGTTCGCCGATGGCATGGAGCCGGGCCTGAAGAACCCGCTCGGCGCGCGCGCCATGTATCTGTTCAACAAGGGCGGCGACATGGGTTACCGCCTGCATGGCAGCCCGGAATGGAATTCGATCGGCAAGGCGATGTCGTCGGGCTGTATCCGGCTGATGAACCAGGACATCATCGATCTCTATGAYCGCGCCTCGGTCGGCGCCAAGGTCATYGTKATGTAAGGACCACGRTCCCTCRCGGGATCATGGTSAAACGRGAAGACAAGTTTCGTGCGCGGACCGTCTAGGCAACAACGGACGTCCCAAACAGAAAACCGGGCAATTCGGCCCGGTTTTTTGTTGTTTGCGCGATGCGACGCCCGCTCGGCGGTCAGGACACCGCCGAGAACGAGGTGGGAGCCAAAATTTGGTTGGTGATTGTCTCGGTGATCGGGCCATCACGCTCGGAATCTTCCCGCGCCTGCGCCCAGGCAGGGTCCTTCACGAACGCCGTCCAGCGCTCTTCGCGTTCGGCCAGCGATTCCCATGCCAGCATGTAGGTCAGCTCGTTGTTCGAAGCACCGATCAGCGTGGTAAAGAAACCGGCTTGGCGGATACCGTGCTTGTCCCATAATTTGAGGGTGATCTTGTCGAAGCGATCAAGAAGCGCCGGCAAGCGTCCCGGCAAAGCCCGGTAAACCCGAAGTTCGTAGATCATTTTGGAGTTCCTTCCGAGCGATGCGCCGGAAGCGCAGAAAATCGGACCAGATGGTCAGCAGGCTAGAATTATCAGAGGGGCGTCAGGAGACCTGCTCGACCTGCTGTACCTCCGGCACGAAGTGACGCAGGAGATTCTGGATGCCGTGCTTCAGCGTCGCCGTCGATGACGGGCAACCGGCGCAGGCGCCCTTCATGTGCAGGAACACCGTGCCGTTCTCGAAGCCGCGGAAGGTGATGTCGCCGCCATCCTGGGCCACCGCCGGGCGCACCCGCGTGTCGAGCAGCTCCTTGATGGTGATGACGAGTTCCTCGTCCGCCTTGTCATAGAATTCGCCGGTCAGGCTGGTCTCGGCGGCCGGGCCGGCCTTGGCCATGACAGGCGCGCCGGACATGAAATGCTCCATGATGGCGCCGAGGATCGCCGGCTTCAGRTGCTGCCAGTCGGGRCCGTCCTTGGTCACGGTGATGAAATCGTAGCCGAAGAARACGCCGGTGACGCCGGGAATCTCGAACAGCCGGCCAGCGAGCGGCGAGGCGGTTGCCGCACTGTCCGCATCGCGGAAATCGGCGGTGCCTTCGAGCAGCACTTCCTTGCCAGGCAGGAATTTCAGCGTCGCCGGATTGGGCGTCGATTCGGTCTGGATGAACATGGCCGTCTCCATGCCCGTTTCGGGCAGATAGTTTGGAATAGTTCTAAATAGGCTCTATCGGCTGGACATTCAAGCGAAACGCGTCGCCCGAACGGCTGGCTGGCGGAATGTTTTTGCTGGCTGGGGAACAGGATCCCGGGCGGGCTTCAAGCGAGACTGTCGATTTCCTCGTCCGAAAGGTTTTGCGGCACGACCGTGACCGGAATGGGGAAGGCCGCACCCTTGCCAGCCACGGCGCCGACCAGAGGTCCGGGGCCTTCCTTGCCGGCGCCGGCCGCCAGCACCAGGATGGCGATGTCCTGGTCTTCCTCGATCAGCTTGTGGATCTCTTCCGTCGGCTTGCCTTCGCGCACCACCATCTCCGGCTCGATGCCGAGCTTCTGGCGCACCTTGTTGGCATAGCCGTCGAGAGCGGCGCGCGCCGTGGCGTTCGCCTCCTCGCGCATGATCTTCTCGACGCCCAGCCAGTGCTGGAAATCGTCCGGCACGATGACATAGAGCAGCACCAGCGTGCCACTGGTGCTCTGCGCCCGCTTCGAGGCGTAGGCGACGGCGCGCTCGCACTCGGGCGTGTCGTCGATGATCGTCAGGAATTTCCTGCGATGACCGGCTTCGCGGCTGAGGCGTTTGGAGACCATGTCTATCTACCTGGTGTCATTTCGGCCGCAATCTGCCACCGCGGCAGACCGGCGGCAAGCCGCCGGGCCTTAGGCCAGTATGGTGCGCTGCACTGACGGTCGGGATCAGCCCTGCAGCAGCCCGATGATGTCGCGCACCGTCTTCATGGTGGTCTCAGCCAGCACGCCGGCGCGTTCGCCGCCATCCTTGAGCACCGCGTCGACATAGGCGCGGTCGCCTTCGATGCGGCGCATCTCGCCGGCGATCGGCGCCAGCTTCTCCACCGCAAGGTCGGCCAGCGCTGGCTTGAACACCGAAAACTGCTGGCCGCCGAATTCCTTCAGCACATCGGCCTTCGACATCTCGGCCAGCCCGGCATAGATGCCGACCAGGTTTTCCGCTTCCGGCCGGCTTTCCAGCCCGTCGACTTCACCAGGCAAGGCTTCGGGATCGGTCTTGGCCTTGCGGATCTTCTTCGAGATGGTGTCGGCATCGTCGGTCAGATTGATGCGCGACAGGTCCGACGGGTCCGATTTCGACATCTTCTTCGACCCGTCGCGCAGGCTCATGATGCGCGCCGCCGGGCCGCCGATGACCGGTTCGGTGATCGGGAAGAAGCCGTTCACCGTCTCCTCGCCGACCTGCATCTCGACGCCAACGCCAAGGCTGGCGATGCGGCCCGAAAAATCATTGTTGAATTTCTGCGCGATGTCGCGGGTCAGTTCCAGATGCTGCTTCTGGTCCTCGCCCACCGGCACATGCGTTGCGCGATAGAGCAGGATGTCGGCGGCCATCAGCGAGGGATAGGCGAGCAGGCCCAGTGAGGCATTTTCGCGGTCCTTGCCGGCCTTGTCCTTGAACTGCGTCATCTTGTTCATCCAGCCGATGCGCGCGACGCAATTGAAGATCCAGGCGAGCTC
>NZ_JBFUGJ010000346.1:0-6047 GCF_056402975.1 Mesorhizobium sp. P3_A9
TCTGTGTGATCGTCGGCCCATCCGGCTGCGGCAAGTCGAGCCTGCTCTATCTCATTGCCGGCCTCGAGCAGCGCACCGGCGGCACGATTGCCGTCGGCGGCAAGCCGGTCACCGAGCCAGGCCCCGATCGCGGCATGGTGTTTCAGGCCTATACGCTGTTCCCCTGGCTCACCGTGGCGCAGAACGTCGAATACGGTCCGAAGCGCAAGGGCATGCCGACGACCGAGCGCAAGGCCATCGTCGAGCATTTTCTCCACGAGGTCGGGCTGGCGAAATTCGCCAACCATTATCCCTCGCAGCTGTCGGGCGGCATGAAGCAGCGCGTGGCGATTGCGCGTGCGCTCGCCAACGATCCGCAGGTGCTGCTGATGGACGAACCCTTCGGCGCGCTCGACAGCCAGACCCGTCACTCGATGCAGAGGCTTTTGCTGCGGATCTGGGACCATTCCAAGAAAACCGTCCTGTTCGTCACCCACGACATTGACGAGGCGATCCTGCTGGCGGACCGGGTGCTGGTCATGTCCGGCCGGCCCGGCCAGATCAAGAAGGAAATCCGCGTCGGCCTGCCGCGTCCGCGCAGCATGGATCTGGTCATGGAGCCGAACTTCATCGCCATGAAGCGGGAAATCCTCGAGCTCCTGAAGAACGACGAAGACGAAGAGCACTAAGCAACGGCAACGGTCTTCAGGTGGATCACGACACAGGCATGGCATGAGCATTGAGGTCGCGGAATTCGACTATATCGTCATCGGCGCGGGCTCGGCCGGTTGTGTCCTGGCCAACAGGCTGAGCGCGAACCCCGCAACCCGTGTCTGCCTGATCGAGGCAGGCGGCAGCGACGACCGCACAAGGGTGCGCGTGCCGGCCGGCATCCTCTCGCTCTACGGCAATCCGACTTTCGACTACGGCTACAAGGGCGTGCCGCAGCCGCTGCTCAACAACCGCCGCATACCGGTCAACCGGGGCAAGCTTCTCGGCGGGTCGAGTTCGATCAATTCGATGGTCTATATCCGCGGCGCAGCCCAAGACTACGATGAGTGGGCGGCGCTTGGCTGCGCGGGGTGGTCCTATGCCGATGTGCTGCCGGTGTTCAAGAAACTGGAGCGCAACCTCCTGTCGCAGAACCCGGCCTATCACGGCTTCGAGGGTGAACTGCTGGTCGACAATCCGCGTGATCCCAACGCCGTATCCAGCCTGTGGGTAGAGGCGGGCCGGGACATCGGCCTGCCCGAAAACCGCGACTTCAACGGCGATAGCCAACTCGGCCTCGGCATCTACAATGTGACCCAGGACAAGGGCCAGCGCTTCTCGGCCTACACCGCCTTCGTCCGGCCGGTTCTCAGCCGCCCGAACCTTCAGGTCCTGTCAGGCGTCGAGGTGCTTGATCTGGCGGTCGAAAGCGGGCGCGTCACCGGCGTCAATGTGATCAAGGACGGGTCAGCCCAGAGGCTGACATGCCGCGCTGAAATCGTGCTCAGCGCAGGCGCGATCGGCTCGCCGCGCATCCTGCTTGCTTCCGGCATCGGCCCGGCCGAGGAGTTGAAGGCGGCGGGGGTGGAACCGGTCATGAACGTGCCGGGCGTCGGCAAGAATTTGCGCGACCATGTCGACGGCATGATCACCGTGCGGTCGAAGAGCGCCAGGACGCTCGGCCTGTCGCTCGCCAATCTGCCGGCGATGCTGGCGGCGCCCTTTCAGTATTTCGTCCGGCGCAAGGGCATGCTGACGACCAATTACGTCGAGGCCGGCGGCTTCGCCAAGACCAGATATGCCGGGGATATTCCCGATGTCCAATTCCACTTTGTTCCGGGCTACCGCAGCCATCGMGGCCGGCTTGTCGAATATGGCCACGGCTATGCCGTGCACACCTGCGTGCTGCGGCCCGGTAGCGTCGGCGAAATCACGCTCGAGCGCGACGGCACCCGCCGCAATGTGCTGATCGATCACCGCTTCTTCAGCGACGGGCAGGACGCACTGACCCTTGTCGAAGGCATCAAGCTGGCGCGCTCGATCCTGGCTTCGCCGGTCTTTGCCGATATTCGCGGACCGGAAATCCTGCCGGGACCCGATGTCGTCACCGACGACGAGATCCTCGCCTATCTGCGTGCCGAAGCATTGACCGTCTATCATCCGGTCGGCACGGCCAAGATGGGCAATGATGCCATGGCGGTGGTCGACCCCACTGGTCTCAAGGTGCGCGGCTTCGACAATCTGCGCGTCGCGGACGCCTCGATCATGCCGACGCTGATCGGCGGCAACACCAATGCGCCATCCATGATGATCGGCGAAAAAGCAGCCAGGGCGATGCTGTCGTAGTGTTGGCCAGTCTCTCTTGGCGTTTAGGGACAAGCTAACCACTGCCACGTGAAATCGTAATTTTCGCTAATCAGTCCCTCCAGTACACCAACGATCTGACCTCCTCGCATCCGCAGAAACTCTTGGGGGGAAAGGACGCAGAAATGTCGGTGGAAAAAATAGACACGCTTGTCGTCGGCGGTGGCCAGGCGGGGGTGGCTATGTCTGAGCATCTGAGCAAATGCGGCGTGCCGCATCTCGTTCTCGAGCGTGGCCGGATCGCCGAGCGCTGGCGTTCGCAGCGATGGGACTCGCTCGTTGCCAATGGCCCGGCCTGGCATGACCGTTTCCCGGGCATGGAATTTCCCGTGACGGGTCCCGACGGCTTTCCCTCCAAGGAGGAGGTTGCGGACTATTTCGCCGCCTATGCAAGGCAGATCAATGCGCCGATCCGCTGCGGCGTCGAGGTCAAACTCGCGCAAAGACATGTCGGTCGACCCGGGTTCCGCGTCGAGACGTCGGACGGGACGATCGAAGCCAACAGCATCGTCGCGGCGACCGGACCTTTCCAGGTCCCCGTCATCCCCGCTCTTGTCCCCGCCGATGCCGGCATTCCGCAGATTCATTCCAGCGCGTACCGCAACCCCGGACAGTTACCAAAGGGCGCGGTGCTGGTGGTCGGGGCCGGATCGTCAGGTGTGCAGATCGCCGATGAGCTTCAGCGCTCGGGGCGGCGCGTCTACCTCTCGGTCGGCGCACACGACCGCCCGCCGCGGGCCTATCGCGGGCGCGATTTCTGCTGGTGGCTTGGCGTTCTCGGCAAATGGGACCTCGAGACCCCGGGGCCTGGCACGGAACATGTCACGATTGCGGTGAGCGGCGCGCGTGGTGGCGAAACGATTGATTTCCGTCGGCTGGCCGCGCAGGGGCTCACCCTTGTCGGCATGACCAAGACATATCAGGATGGTGTGCTGACCTTCGCGCCCGATCTGGCGAAGAACATTGCCCGCGGCGACGCCAACCTGATGTCACTGCTGGACGAGGCCGACGCCTATGTCGCGCGTAACGGACTCGACCTTCCGGAGGAGCCCACGGCCCGGCGCATCGACCCGGATCCCGAATGTCTGGTCAATCCGCTTCGTGAGCTCGATCTGGCCGAAGCCGGGATAGCGACGATCATCTGGGCCACCGGCTTTGCCGTCGACTACAGCTGGTTGAAGGTCGATGCCTTTGATGAGAAGGGCCGGCCAAGGCATCAGCGCGGCGTCTCGACCGAGCCTGGGATCTATTTTCTCGGCCTGCCTTGGCAGTCGCGAAGAGGGTCGAGTTTCATCTGGGGTGTCTGGCATGATGCCAAGCATGTCGCAGACCGTATTTCGACGCAGCGCAAATATCTGGCCTATCACGCTGCAGCACGGCGCGAGACAGTGGACGCCTGAGCGACGCTGACAACAGCCACGAGCCCGATCTGATGGAGACCAGGATGGCGCATACGAGAATCCGCAAGTTCAACACCAAGGACACCTATCCCGAGCAGAAGCTCGACAATGATCTGTGCCAGGCGGTCGTCACGCGCGGCGGCCGGACGGTCTATCTGCGTGGCCAGTGCCCGCAGGATCTCGACACCGCCAAGAATATCGACAGCCACGATCCGGCCGAGCAGACGCACAAGGTGATGCAGAACATCAGGCAGCTCATCGAGGAGTGCGGCGGTACCATGGAGCATCTGGTCAAGGTGGTGGTCTACATCACCGACGTGCGCCATCGCGAGGCGGTCTACCGGACTATGGGCGAGTACATCAAAGGCGTGCATCCCGTTTCGACCGGTATCGTCGTGCAGGCCTTGGCGCGGCCGGACTGGCTGGTCGAGATCGACGGCACCGCCGTCATCCCGGATTGATCCCAATGACATTTTCCATTGTCGCGCGGTGCAGCCGCACCGGCATGTTCGGCGTCGCGGTGTCGTCTTCCTCCCCGGCGGTGGCGGCGCGCTGCGCCTATGCGCAGGCCGGCGTGGGCGCGGTCGCCAGCCAGAACGTCACCGATCCGACGCTCGGCACGAGGGGGCTCGAGCTGCTGGCGCGCGGTGCTTCGGCCGCCGAGGCGGTCGCTATCCTGAAGCGCAACGGCGCCTACAGCGACTACCGGCAGGTGCTGGCTGTCGATGCCGCCGGGACCACAGCCATTCATTCCGGACCCAGGGCGCTCGGCATCTGGGCGGAAGCGTGTGCGGACAATGTCGCCTGCGGCGGCAACATGCTGGCTCATGATGGTGTGCCGCAAGCCATGGTCGAGGCCTTCCTGGCCTCGGAAGGGCATCTCGGCGACCGCCTGATCGCGACCATGCGCGCCGCGCTGAAGGCGGGTGGCGAGGCGGGTCCGGTGCATTCGGCTGGAATGAAGCTGGTGCGCGAGGTCGCATGGCCGGTCGCGGACCTGCGCTGCGACTGGACCGAAAGCTGTCCGATCGAGGAGTTGGCGGCCTTGTGGGACCGCTACAAGCCGCAACTCGATGCCTATGTGACCCGCGCGATCAATCCGTCCGACGCGCCGAGCTACGGCGTGCCGGGCGACGAGTAGCCGGCATACAGGGGGAGGCATCCGCATGAGCGAACTCAGTCACAAGGACTGGATCGGCAAGGCATCCGCGATCCGTTTTCGCGACAAGGCGTTCATCGACGGCAAGTGGGTCCCCGCGCGTTCGGGCCGCACCTTCGCCAGCATCAATCCGGCCACCGGCGAAACGCTGGCCGAGGTGGCGTCGTGCGGCGAGGAAGATATCGATCTGGCCGTTGCCGCAGCGCGCCGCAGTTTCGAGGCCGGTGTCTGGTCACGCACGAGCCCGGCGCACCGCAAGGAGGTGCTGCTGCGGCTGGCGCGACTGCTGCGCGAAAACCTGCAGGAGCTTGCACTGCTCGAATCGCTCGACATGGGCAAGCTCGTCACCGATGCCGCCACCGTTGATGTCCCCGGTTCGGCGGCGATCTTCCAGTGGTATGGCGAGGCCATCGACAAGATCTATGACGAGATCGCGCCGACCGGCGGCAGCGATCTGGTGCTGGTGCGGCGCGAGCCGCTCGGCGTGATCGGCGCCGTGGTGCCGTGGAATTTCCCGCTCGACATGGCGACCTGGAAATGCGCGCCGGCGCTGGCGGCGGGCAATTCGGTGGTGCTGAAGCCCGCGGAGCAGTCGCCTTTCTCGGCGCTCCGGCTGGCGGAACTCGCCATGGAGGCGGGCCTGCCCGCCGGCGTGCTCAACGTCGTGCCAGGCCTCGGCGAGACGGCCGGCCAGGCGCTCGGCCGCCACATGGACGTGGATTGCCTAGCCTTCACCGGATCGACCTCGGTCGGCAAGATGTTCCTGCAGTATTCCGGTCAGTCGAACATGAAGCAGGTCTGGCTCGAAACAGGCGGCAAGAGCCCGAACCTCGTCTTCGCCGATTGCGGCGATCTCGATGCGGCGGCCGACATGGCGGCATTCGGCATCTTCTTCAACCAGGGCGAGGTCTGTTCGGCCAATTCGCGCCTGCTCGTGCAACGCTCGATCAAGGATGCCTTCGTGGAGAAACTGGCTGAGCGCGCGGCCACCACCCAGCCTGGCGATCCGCTCGACCCGGCCTCGAAAATGGGCGCCATGGTCGATGCCCGCCACGCCGCCAACGTCATGAGATTCGTCGAGGCCGGCAAGAAGACGGCGCGCCTGGTTGCCGGTGGCGATCGGGTCACGGTCAACGGCCGCGGCAGCTTCATAC
>NZ_JBFUGJ010000347.1:0-6020 GCF_056402975.1 Mesorhizobium sp. P3_A9
ATGTCCTTTGATCCTGCGGCTTTGTCGCGGAGATCGAATTTGTCATGCCAGGGGAGAGCCTCAGCCAAACCGCTGCCATTAAGCGCCAGGAAAGCGTTGGGCGCGGTGGAATAGGGATCCGAAAATGCGGCCACTTCCGCTCGCTCGGGGGTGACGCCCATGGAGGCGATGATCGCATCGAATTTTCCGGCGTTCAGTGCCGGCAGCATCCCGTCCCAGTTCTGCGCGACGATCTCGCATTGCGCCTTCATGCGCTTGCACAATTCCTTGGCTAGGTCGATCTCATAGCCGGCAAGCGTGCCATCGGGGAGCGTATAGTTCCACGGCGCATAGGCGCCTTCGGTTGCGATGCGGATGTGGAGCGCGTCCTGCGCCAACGCCTCACCACAGGAGTAAAGGCCAGCCAGCGATAGCGCTGCCGCCAGGATGGTGTTTCTGATCATTTGAAGCTCCCTCTCTTGTTTTTGAAACGCCCGCAGCCTCACCGCCGGCGATAGGAAAAACCGATATCCTCACACAGGGCAGGCGGGGGTATCGATTTTTTCCGCTGTCGGCGAATGCCTATCCAGAACAGACTGGGGCAGGCTATTCGCTCGACTAGAAAGGAAACTTCCGACGCATTCCAATATGAAATGTTGCGCGGAATATAGCTTTTTCCTATAGGTTTTGCCTCAATCGAGCTGGGGGTCGCTGATGAACTACAAGCAGCTTGAAGCATTCCGGGCGGTCATGGAGGCAGGAACGGTGACCGGCGCGAGCGAGATTCTGCACATCGCCCAGCCTTCGGTCAGCGCGCATATCTCGAACCTGGAACATGCGCTGAAAATCCCGCTGTTCATTCGTCGGGCGGGACGTCTGGTTCCGACGGCGGAAGCCATGCTTCTCAACGAAGAGGTCGGGCGGATCGTCAAGGGAATGGGAAGGATACGGCGCCTGGCAGGAGATATCAGGCAACTGGAAGCCGGGCGGCTGATGATCGGTGTCTATCCGGCGCTTGCCAGCATCGTCTTGCCCCGTTTCCTGAAATCATTTGCCGGGCATCACCCGAAAGCGCGCATGAGCATCTTTCCGGCGGCCTCGCTGCGGATCGCGGAGTTGACGGCAAACAAGGAGATCGACATCGGCCTCATTCAGATGCCGGTGGTGGATCCAGCCATTGCCTGCGATCTGATTTTCCAGACGGAATGCGTCTGCGTGGCGCCGCTCGACCATGCATTCGCCAATGATAGCGTGATTTTCGCAGCCCAGCTTGAAGGTCAGGAATTCATCGCGCTTGGCCGCGAGGACCGCACGCGGCAGGATATCGAGCGTGTTCTGGATCATGCCGGCGTTGCCGTCGACCACCGTTTCGAAACGCCGTTCGCCGATACGGCGTGCGCGCTGGTCGCACAGGGCCTGGGCGTGTCGATCGTCGATCCGTTCTCGGCGGCACGATGGGCCGGTAAATTGACGATACGCCCCTTCAGCCCCGATCTTCTCTGCGACATCTACATGGTCAGAAACAGAGCCCAGGTTTCTTCCATGCTGCAGCAGGCGTTCGAGCGGGAATTCCGAACCGCGCTCGAGGAGAATGTGAGCGGAGGCATGCGCTTATTTTAAGGTGTGTTGATATTCAGGTGATGCCGGCCTGCAAATGGCGGCTCTCTGCGCTTCCGGTGCTCACGGACCCAAATGTCCGCTCCGCTCCGGTTCTCGCAAGCCACCATTTTCGGCTCGGCCTGATCTGAATCTCAAAACACCTTAGCCGGCTTAGCAATCCTATTTCAGCAGATCGACCAGCACGTCGAACGCCGCGTCGATGTCTGCGCGGATCGCGATCCGCACCGCCTCCTCATTCCGGTCGCGCAGGGCAGCAAACATCTGTTTATGGTACGTGTTCGCGGTCGAGTAGGAACCATGCAGCATGTTGAAATAGGGGCTGATCTGCAGCCATAGATCCTTGATGATCTTGAGCAGGGTCTCGGAGCCTGCCGCCCGGTAGATCGCGAAGTGGAAGGTGTAGTTCGCCCTGAGATAAGCCTTTACGTCGTCCGCGCCATTCGCGCGTTCCAGCGAGTCCAGATCGCGCGCGAAAATCGCAAGGTCCGCCTCACTGCGCTTCTGCGAGGCCCAGCCGGCAGCGATGGCCTCTATCTCAAAACGCACATTGCGCAAATCGGTGAGCCGCTCGCGGCTGAGTGCCGGAATACCGATCGAGCGCCCCGACACCACTGTCAGCGCGTTGGCGGCCGTCAGCCGCCGCAGCGCCTCCCTGACCGGCATCGGGCTGACGCCAAACGCGTCGGCGAGACTCTGCACCGTGACCATTTCGCCAGGTACGATGCTGCCGTCGAGGATCAGTTCAGTGACCTGACTATAAACCCTGTCCTGCAGAGTTTCCTTGGACAGTGGAACGATCTCGACACCGGGCTTCCTGAACGCCGATCCAGTCATCTCCCGTCAACCTTCCCGCGCAAAGGCTGCGCCATCACCCGTGTCCGGAATGCAAGGTTCCCGCCGCGGCGTCAAGCGCTGGCAATCGTTGTTTTGATACAAAGTGAATTCATCATTGATCTTTGATCAAATGATGTTAGGGTCATCGACATCGGATGGCGAGGGCTACGTTTCGTGTCCTCGGGAGGCATTCGGTCGTTCGTTTCGGGAGGAATTCACATGGGTATCGGATTGAAAGTCCGGCGGCTCGCGCTGCTGGCGGGCATGGCTGCTTGCGCCGTTGGCATGTCGGGCGCGCAAGCCGCTGAAAAGCACAAGATCTTTCTCAGCATGAGCTACATCGGCAATGACTGGCAGGCCGAGGCGGCAAACATGGTCAAGGCCATGGCCGCTCACAAGAGCCTTGCCGACAAGGTCGACCTGCAGGTCCAGGTCGCCGGGCCCAACGCACAACGCCAGATSCAGCAGATCAACGCCATGGTGCAAAGCGGCGCCGAGGCGATCGTCGTCTATCCGATCTCGCCGACCGCGCTCAATCAGGTTGTGAAGAATGCCTGCGACAAGGGCGTGAAGGTTTTTGCCTATGACGCCGAGATCACCGAACCTTGTGCCTACAATGTCCACATCGACCAGCTGGAAGCGGGCAGGGTAACCGCCGAATGGCTGGTCAAGAAGCTCAATGGCAAGGGTAACATCATCGCCATTACGGGCGTTCCCGGCACATCGGTCGACGACCAGCGCACCAAGGCCGCCAAGGAAGTCTTTGCCAAATATCCCGACATCAAGATTGTCGGCGAGGCTGTCGGCATGTGGAGCCAGGCAGTCGCCCGCACCGAGCTCTCCAAGATCCTCGCCACGCGCAGCTGGGGCGACATCAACGGGTTGTGGATGCAGGTCGGCTGCTTCACCGCCAACTCAATGCAGCTCGAGGCCGGCAAGAAGGCCAGCGAACTCCTGCCGTGCGCCGGCGAAGGCTCCAATGGCGGCCGCATCCAGATGCTGCCGGAGGGCACCGACGTCGAGGGTGCGGCTCCGCCCTATGCACCATCGGGCGCGCAACGCATTTCCTATGCCTCTCCACCATATTCCGGTGCGCTGGCGCTAAAACTTGCCGTCGAGGCGATCGAAGGCAAGGACGTGCCGAAGACCACGATCCTGCCGCTGCCGCTCGTCACCAATGAGACGATCAAGCTATGCGACGAAGGCACATGGGCGGAGATGAAGGCCGGCTGCAATGTCTTCAAGCCGTCGCTGGTGTCCAATCCCGGCTGGTTCGCTTCGATCTTTTCCGACCAGACGCCGGAGATCGGCCTGAACGCCGCGCTCGTCGGACAGCCGGAGAACTGAGCCTCCCAAGGCCAATCGCGACGATGCACGGATATCTTGTCCGTGCATCGTCGATCGGCGCCAATGCGTGGCGCCCAAAAGTGCGCAGCCTGCGATCGAGGATATGACAGAACAGCTCCCCGCCATCGAGATTGACGGTATCGGCAAGGCGTTCGGCGCGACAGTCGCGCTGGACGGCGTATCGTTCCGCATCGCGCCCGGCAGCGTCCATGCGCTGCTGGGTGAGAATGGCGCCGGTAAGTCGACACTGGTGAAACTGCTGTCGGGACTGGTGCGGCCGAGTGCGGGTCATATCAGGGTCTTCGGCAAGGAGATCGGCTACGGCGCGCCGCGCACGGCCCATGCGCTCGGCGTGCAGACGGCTTTCCAGGAGATGACCCTGGTGCGCGATCTCTCGGTCCTCGACAACATGCTGTTGCCCTACGCTCCCGTCGGCGTCTCCGGCCTGATCCGCCGCAATGCGGCCCGCAAGGCAGTCCGCAGCCACATCGACGAGCTCGGTTTTTCCGTCAATCTCGACGCGGAGGTGAGCGAACTCGAGCTTTCGGTGCGGCAGAAGATCGAGATTGCGCGTGCCGTCTACCGCAAGCCGCGCATCCTTTTGCTCGACGAGCCGACCTCGACGCTCGCCGGCCGCGATGTCGACTGGCTGGGCGACATCATCGCCAGGCTGAAGGCTGCGGGCACGACCATCGTCTTCATCACCCATCGCATGCGCGAGGTGCGCGCCTTTTGCGACACGCTGACGATCCTGAGAAACGGCCGCCACATCGTCACCGCGCCGGTTGCCGATGTCACCGACGGTGATGTCATCGAGAAGATCATCGGCCGCAGCATCGAGCAGACCTTCCCGCCCAAACCCGACGGCGCCCAGGCCTTCGGTCCACCGGTTCTGGGCGTGCGCGACCTCAAGGTCGGACGCAAGCTCGACGGCGCGCGCTTCGACCTTCGCCGGGGCGAGATCCTCGGCGTTGCCGGACTGCAAGGCATGGGTCAGCAGGATCTGTTCCTGGCCTGCTTCGGCATGGCCGAAATCATCCGTGGCGACGTCCTTGTCGACGGCCGCAAGGTCTGGCTCGGCTCGCCTGCCGATGCCTTGCGGCCCAATATGGCGATCGGCCTGGTGCCGGAAGACCGTAAATCCGAAGGCCTGTTCCTGAAACTGTCGGGCAGCCAGAACGCCACGTTGCCCGTGGTGTCGCGCTTCACACGCTTCGGCCTTGTCGATGCCGCGGCCGAGACCCGCTCCGTCGAGGAGGCATTCGCCACCGTCGAGGTCGACCGCCGCGCGCTGTGGACACGGGCCGGGGCTTTTTCGGGCGGCAACCAGCAGAAGATCGCCATTGCCAAATGGCTGGTGGCGCAGAGCCGCATCCTGCTTCTGTTCGACCCCACACGCGGCATCGATGTCGGCACCAAGCATGAGCTCTATGTGATGATGCGAAACTACGTCGCCGGCGGCGGCTCGATCCTGCTGCATTCGACCGAGATTCCCGAACTCGTCCACCAATGCGACCGGGTCCTGGTTCTCTATGACGGGCGGATCGCGGCCGAGCTCGAAGGTGACGCCATCACCGAGCCCGCCATCATGCGCCCGGCGCTCGGCCATGCCGGGGAAGAAGCCGCATGAGCAGCGTTTCACCTCCTGCTTCCGCTGGTTTCGGGTTGCGCCGAGCGCTGATGCGCAATCGCGGCGCGCTGATCGCCGCAGCCGTGCTTGCGAACCTGCTTTTCATCGTTGACGGGATCAGTGCCGGTCCGCTGACCTATTTCGACGTGTCGTTTCTGTCGAGCGGCGGCGCGACCTCGGCGCTGGCGGCGATCGGCCAGACCATCGTCATCCTGTCGGGCGGCTTCGACCTGTCCGCCGGCGCGGTGATCTCGCTGGTCAACGCCGTGCTGGCATCGAGCATGGACCCGATGGCGCCGGGCGCCAGCATCTTGCTGTGGAGCGTGGTCGGTATCGGCGTCGGCATGGCGGTGGGTGCCTTCAACGGCTTCTTCATCGCGGTGCTGCGCATGCAGCCGATCGTGGTGACGCTGTCCACCATGTTCATCCTGCAAGGTGTGACGCTGCTGGTGATGGACAAGCCCGGCGGCTTCGTCTCGCCCGATCTCGGCACCTTCTATCTGGGCGACGCGATCACCGGTTGGCTGCCGATGCCGCTGGTCGTGATCGGCGTCGTCCTGCTCGCCTGGTTCTGGCTGAAGGGAACCCGTTTCGGCACAGCGCTCTATGC
>NZ_JBFUGJ010000348.1:0-6011 GCF_056402975.1 Mesorhizobium sp. P3_A9
ACTTTGTTACCCACTGCACCTGTCCGATCGTGCATGCCGCCGACGATCTCAGCGTCATGCAGTCGCTGGAGGCGTTGCCGTTCATCACCCGCTCGGCGCGGGCGATCTTCGGCGACAAGCCCTACCGGATCGGACCGTCGACCATTGCAATGCGGCAGAACCCTTATGGCGGCGCGACCAAGGACAATCCGCGGGGACAGCGCATCGCCATGGCGAACCGCGATCCGCGCCACAACGGCCTGTTCGCCGCCGCATTGACCATCGGCTATGCCGCGCGCGTCGCGCCAGCCGGGCTGGAGATGCTGACGCTGTCCGGCTTCACCGGACCGTTCGGCCTGCTGGCGGCATCCGGGGAACCTACCCTTGAGGGATCACCACGACCGATCTTCAGGGCCATCAAGGGGCTCTGCGAACTGGCTGGTCTGGCGCATGTGTCCGCCGCGACAAGCGACGAGACGCGGATTGCGGCGCTGGCCGGGCGCTCCGCCTCGGGCGAGACCATCGTATGGCTGGCAAACCTGACAGCGGACGATGTCGCGGTCGACGCTTCCGCGCTTGGCCAGGGCAATCTGCTAATGTCGCCCTACGCCATTATCCGGATCGGTTAAGAGCCTACTTCTCGGAATTCATCACGTAAAGCGCGCGCGAGCGTTCGAGGTGCTTGATCATCGACTTCTCGGCGCCTTCAGCGTCCCGCTGCTCGATGCGGTCGACGATCTCCTCGTGCTCGGTCAGCGTGTACTTTTCCTTGCCCGTCCAGATCAGCATCTCGGTGTGATATTCCTTCAGCCAGCCGAGCATAGCCTCGCTGACGGCGACATAGATCGGATTGCCGGATATCATCGCGATATGGGTGTGGAATTTCATGTCCGCCGAAATGAAGGCTTCGGAATCGCCGCGCGCGGCACGCTGCTCGGCGACCGTTGCCTTGAGCCGCTGCACATCCTCGACGGTCGCCTTTTCGGCGGCTTCCCTGACCATGCCGCGCTCGAAGAAAATGCGCGCGGTCTTGAGGTGCTCGAGCGTGTCCTTCGACGACGACAGGATGATCTTGGCCGCGCCGTCGACCTGTCTGATGATCGACTTGGCGGTGAGCTGCAGCACCTTGGCCCGCTCGCCATGCGAAATGGCGACAAGGCCCATATTGCTCAGCGCCTGCATCGCCTCGCGAATGGCCGGACGGCCAACCTCGAAGCGCTCCATCAATTCGCGCTCCGACGGCATGTCGTCGCCCGGCTGCAGCTCGCCGCTGGTGATCAGCCGCTGCAGCCTTGCAAAGACTTCATCGGAAAGTTTGCGCCGGACGATCGGCTCCGAACGGTTCATCGTSRCGAATCACTCCCTGGCCCGGTTCCTGTTTAGCATTGCCGGCGCGATTCCCGGAATGCTTGCGCCTTGCCCGCCGCGTTGCGTGAGGCCGGGTTATTTGCTTGCAATACTTAGGTACTCATTATACCAGATTTCAGACGCGACGAAACTTTTTTCGGACCCTTTTGGACCGGCAAGCTCCCCATGATCACCTTCACCTATCGCATCGAAACACCTCATAGCATCGAGGCGCTGGCGGCCAAGATCGCCAGCGACCAGTCGACCGGCACTTTCGTTGCCCTGCCCGGCGAGACCGAAGAGCTGAAGGCGCGCGTGGCGGCGCGGGTGCTGGCGATCCGGCATCTGCCGGATGCCGAACAGCCGTCCATTCCCGAGGCCGGCAGCGGACCTTTCAAGCGCGCCGATGTCGACATCGCATTCCCGTTCGATGCGATCGGCACCGATCTTTCGGGGCTGATGACCATCGCCATCGGGGGCACCTATTCGATCAAGGGCCTGTCAGGCATCCGCGTCGTCGACATGAAGCTGCCGCAAGAATTCAAGGGCGCGCATCCCGGCCCGCAATTCGGCGTCGCCGGCAGCCGCCGACTGACCGGCGTCGAGGGCCGGCCCATCATCGGCACCATCGTCAAGCCSGCGCTAGGCTTGCGGCCACCCGAGACGGCCGCGATGGTGGGCGAGCTGATCGCGGCCGGCGTCGATTTCATCAAGGACGATGAGAAGCTGATGAGCCCGGCCTACTCGCCACTGGCGGACCGGGTGAAGGCGATCATGCCGCTGATCCTCGACCACGAGCAGAAGACCGGCAAGAAGGTGATGTATGCCTTCGGCATCTCGCATGCCGATCCCGACGAGATGATGCGCAACCACGATCTGGTGCTTGAGGCCGGCGGCAATTGCGCCGTGGTCAACATCAACTCCATCGGCTTCGGCGGCATGGCTTACTTGAGAAAGCGCTCGGGCCTGGTGCTGCACGCCCACCGCAATGGCTGGGACATCCTCACCCGCCATCCCGGTCTCGGCATGGATTTCAAGGTCTGGCAGCAGTTCTGGCGGCTGCTTGGCGTCGACCAGTTCCAGATCAACGGCATCGCCTCGAAATACTGGGAGCCGGACGAGTCTTTCATCCGCTCCTTCGAGGCGGTGACGACGCCGCTGTTTTCGCCTGACGATTGCGCCCTGCCGGTCGCCGGTTCCGGTCAGTGGGGCGGACAGGCACCCGAGACCTATGAGCGCACCGGGCGGACGGTCGATCTGCTCTATCTCTGCGGCGGCGGCATCGTCAGCCATCCCGACGGCCCGGGTGCCGGCGTGCGCGCCGTCCAGCAGGCCTGGCAGGCTGCCGTCGCGGGCATTCCGCTGGCGGACTATGCAAGCAGCCACGCCGAACTTGCGCGCTCGATCGAAAAATTCGGCGACGGCAAGGCGGCGTGAGCGGGGCGATGCAGAACCTGCTGCTGAGCTATTATGGCGACGACCTTACCGGTTCAACCGACGTCATGGAGGCGCTCGAGCTTGGCGGCGTGCCAACCGTTTTGTTCATGCGCCGGCCCGACCAGCAACTGCTAGCGCGGTTTGCTCAATGCCGCGCCGTGGGACTGGCCGGCACGAGCCGTAGCGAAACGCCGCAATGGATGGACGACAATCTGGCCCCGGCCTTCGAATGGCTGAGAAGCCTCGAAGCGGCGGTTTGCCACTACAAGATCTGCTCGACCTTCGATTCCAGCCCGGCGATCGGCAGCATCGGCCGCGCCATCGAGATCGGCCGGCGCGTCTTCGATCAGAAGAGCGTGCCGGTGGTTGTCGGGGCGCCCCAGCTCAAGCGCTACACGGCGTTCGGCAACCTCTTCGCGGCGTTCCGCGGCACCTATTTCCGCATCGACCGCCACCCCGTCATGAGCCGGCATCCGGTGACGCCCATGAACGAGGCAGACCTGCTCGTCCACCTCTCGCGACAGACCGATCTCGGCTCCGGCCTTGTAGACCTGGCGGCGCTGCAGGCGGATGATCGTTCGCAGACGGTCGACCAGGCTCTGCGGGACAAGGCGATCGTCCTGTTCGACGTCGAAAGCCGCCAGACGCAGGCACGCGTCGGTGAACAGATCTGGCGGGTGTGCGAACAAGGCCATGGTTTCGTCGTTGGATCCTCCGGCGTCGAATATGCGCTGCTTGCCGAATGGGCCGGCAAAGGCATCGCCGCGGGGCACGCGTCCTTCGCGCCGCCCGGCCCGGTGGACCGGCTCGCCGTGGTCTCGGGCAGTGTGTCGCCAACCACCGAGAAGCAGATCCGCTTCGCGCTCGCCCATGGTTTCGACGGCATCCAGATGGACGCCATGCAGATGGTCTCGGACGGCGCCGGCAAGGCGATCGAGCGCGCCATCGCTGGCGGCCTGGCGAGTCTCGCGGCAGGGCGCAGCGTCATCCTCTACACCGCCCTTGGTCCCCAGGCCGACCGCAGCGCCGAGATCGATCATATCGAAGGCGCGCGAAACAGGCTCGGCCGGGCGTTGGGGGACATTCTGCGCCGGCTGGTCGTCGACCAGAAACTCAAGCGCGCGGTGATCGCCGGCGGCGACACCTCCAGCCACGCGCTGGGACAGCTGTCCATCGATGCGCTGACCGTGCGCATGCCGTTGCCGCAATCCCCGGGTTCGCCGCTTTGCCTCGCCCATGGCGGCGGCGACATCGACGGTCTCGAAATCGCGCTGAAGGGCGGCCAGGTCGGCACCGACGCCTATTTCGAGACGATCCGCCTGGGCGGTTAATACAGCGGCTTGCTCATATGGTTGGGCGTTGGCCACGTCTCGGTGATGCCTGGCTGCACCGGACGCTCGAGATAGGTCGACAGCACGACATAACTGCGCGTCGAGGTGACGCCGGGTGTTTCGTAGAGGCGAGCGAGCAGGCCTTCCAGCGCTCTCGTATCTTCCGTGCGGACCTTCAGCAGCATGCAGGTGTCGCCGGCGACGGTGTGGATCTCCTCGACTTCCGGATATTGCGAAACCGCCATCAACTCCGGGGTCTTGCCCCAACCCCTGGTGTCGATATGGACGAAAGCCAGCAACGGCTTCTTCACCGCCTTGGGATCGATGATAACGGCGGTGCCACGAATGGCGCCGCTGCGCCGAAGGCGTTTGACGCGCTCATGCGCGGCCGGCGGCGACAAGCCCACACGATCGCCGAGTTCAGCGTAGCTGATCGTGGCGTCGTCGACGAGAACGCCTAATATTCTTCGGTCTATGGCGTCGAGGTCGCGGGCAGCAGGCTTGTTCTGCAGAATGCCATCTGTTTCTTCATCCATGGCCAATTTCCCGGTTGTCGCTGAATACAATACGGCCATTATGTCGATATGTCGAACACTGATCAAGTTGCCCCTGGAGTAGCGAGCGCCCGGGCGCCGATCCCGGCGCTTGCCTATCTGCTGACCGGCTGCATCGCCGTCATCGGTTCGAATTCGCTTGTGCTGGGGCCGATAGCACCGGCCGTCGCCTCCTCGTTCGGAACAAGCGTACCGGTGGTGATGATCGCGGCAGCCGCCTTCGGCCTCGGCACCTCGGCAAGTGCCCTGTTTCTGGCACGCTACATCGACCGGCTCGGCGCCCGCCGGATGCTGCAGGGTGCACTGCTGTTGCTGGCACTGGCGCTAGTGGCCAGTGCTGTGGCACCGACGGTGATCATGCTGGTCGCGGCACAATTGCTCGCCGGCATCGCCGCCGGTGTCGCCATGCCGGCAATCTATGCAAGCGCGGCGGCGATCGCGCCGCCTGGCCGCGAAAGCGGCACCATCGGCGTCGTGCTCACCGGATGGACGCTCAGCATGGTGGCCGGCGTTTCGCTGTCGGCCGTGCTTGCCGATCTCGTGCATTGGCGCGCCGTCTTCGCCGCCGTCGCGGTGCTGGCACTGCTTGCACTGGCCAGCCTCACAATGACGTCACTGAGCGACATCAGGAAGAGCGGCCCGGCACCAACGCCGCTGGCGGCGCTCAGCATTCCCGGCATTGTGCCGCTTCTCGTTGCCTGCGCGGCCTTCATGACCGCCTTCTACGGGGTCTATGGCTATCTCGGCGATCATTTGCACAGCGGACTGGGCAAGCCGGTGAGCGCCAATGGCTGGGCGGCACTTGCCTATGGCATCGGTTTCGGCACGGCGGCTCTCCTCGACGGCGTGATCGATCGGCTTGGTGCGCGGCGTGTCATGCCGTTCGCCTATCTTCTTGTCGCCGCCGTCTATGTCGCCATCGCCGCGACAAGCAACAGTTTCGGCCCGACGCTCGCCATGGTGGCGGTGTGGGGACTTGCCAATCATTTCGGGCTGAACGTCCTGGTGATGCGCCTCTCGGCGCTCGATCCCTCACGGCGCGGCACGATCATGGGCCTGAATAGCGCGGTGACCTATCTGGCGGTCTTCATCGGCACCACCGGCTTCGGGCCGCTCTATTCCAGCTTCGGCTTTGCGGTCTGCGCGATGGTTGCGGCGCTGCTGATGCTGGTTGCTGCTTCGGCAGCGGCGTGGCGCACGCGATAAACGCTTCTTTCGCGCAATTGCTCCAGTCGACAGAACGTGATTGGCCACTGGCCTGGCGCGGTTGACAGCAGCACCCCTGCACTTCCATAGAAAGCTCGTTAATGTTCTCAGGGCGGGGTGAAAGTCCCCACCGGCGGTAAGGATCTCGATCCAAGCC
>NZ_JBFUGJ010000349.1:0-6002 GCF_056402975.1 Mesorhizobium sp. P3_A9
CTCATCAGGCCAAGCTCGGTCAGACGTCGAAAAGATCGTCGGGACCGTGGCCCTTCACATCGATAATGTCGGGCCGGCCGATCTCGTCAATGATGTCAGGCGTGTTGTTACGGGGGCTGCCGACCTTGCCGCCGATCGGCCACATCTTCATCAGGTCGGACGGATACGGCTTCATTAGGTCGCGAGGATCTGGCTCTGGTCCGAGCCAGCGCATGTAATCGGCCGGCGCCAGGATCACCGGCATCCTGTCATGGATGGTTGCCATCAGTTCGTTCGGTTCGCAGGTAGCGATAGCGAAGGTGCGGATCAGTTCACCCGTGACCTTGTCGGCATACTCTTCCCAGATGCCCGCCATGGCGAAAGGCTCGTCATCTTTCATCGCGATTGCATAGGGCTGTTTCCTCTTGCCCGAGGCGTCCAGCTTCTGCCATTCGAAATACCCGTCCACCGGCACCAGGCAGCGCCGTGAGGCGTACGCTTTGCGGAACATGCCATTGGTCGCGATCGTCTCGCAGCGTGCGTTGACGGGCGGCGGTCGGCCGCCTCCGTCACGAGCCCATCCGGGGACAAGCCCCCACCTCGCCGACACGAAGCCGGCCATGGACGTGGACAGTTCCTCCCGGATGATAATCGGGTAGTTGAGGCTTGGCGCGCCATTCCAGATTGGGAAACCATTGCCCATGCGCTCGACGTCGCCAGGATGCGCGAACTCGAAACGCCGCACCATGTCAGGGATTGTCGTCTTGACGAAAACGCGTCCACACATGAGATCACCGGTCTATCGTTGCGGAAGACCAAAATGGGAACGCTTCGTGAACGAGTCAAGCGGCGCCGATCTCCTTGGATTACCGCTTGGATGCCTCCTCTTCCAGCCTGTTCAATTCAGCCTTGATCATCTCCGGGTCTTCATGCTCCAACCCGACCACCTCGTTCCTGGTCTCGTTCAGGGCGACGATGATCTCATCCAGCTTGGCATGGATTGCTGCGGTGTCGCGATAGCCCTGAATCAATACGACGCCAGTGATGAGAATGGCCGCGACTGACAGAGCATAAGTGACGGCATTGGTGAGGCCGAAAGGCACCAGGGCCGTGCAAACGATCATGGCCAGCATCATGACGTAGAAGCCGGGCGGGCGAGATAGAAAATCAGCTGTGACAAACAGAAAGCGGTTCACGGAGCACCGCCTTCGCGATGGTCCATGGCCTCGGCGATGACCTCGAACACGCTGGGCACCTCCTCGCTGATCTCGGTCGTGGGAATGCCTGCCTTGTCGGCGGCTTTCATGGCCTTGTCCGCAAGGTCGCTGATGACCACCGGATCGTCACTAGCGGTTTCGGGCAACTGCTCTGCCATCCATTTGTCGAGGAAGTTGATGCCGCGTGTGCTCATGTGTGCACAAAGCTCACATGGAGCTGTGAGTTCCACCTGACGGTTGATTTCCGTTGAGCCGCAACTCTCTTAGCCGCGCAGTTTTCGCCTCCCGGGCTTTTCGTTCAGCATCGAGAATCCTCCGTGCTTCACGATCAGCTCTCTCAATTTTTTCCTTATCGACACGCCGCTTGTTTTCCACAACAGGCCTCCTTCGTCTGTCGGCTGGTCGAGAAATTGTGTCCCCCAAAAGAGCGATTTCAATTTCATTTGTTAATGCACGCCAGCTTCGGCCGGCGCTGTTTGTCATCCAGAATTGATTTTAGCGGGGCGTACATGTGCGCTAAAATCCCAAGCCCATTGCCCTTGGAGGCGAATTGCGATGGACAGCGTTTCCATAATTCTGAATGGTCAGACCCAGCCTTGCGTGGAAGTGTTCGAAGCCTGCGGTGAGTGGGTTGTCCGCGTCGTTGAGGAAGACCAGGAACTTACACGGTCATTCGAAATCGAATCGATGGCGTTGGCCTTCGCGGAAGGCCAGCGGAGGCGGCTAGCACTGTATAAGTTCGTGCGGCTCTAGAGTGTCTTCAGAAGCCGAGCTTCACCGCATCAACGCTTGATCGCCGGGAAAAGCGGATTGACCCTAAGAGGTCGCGTAACGGGTCAAGTGGCCTTTTCGACAATTCTTGTCCTGGACATAACCCGATGGGGCCGCTTTCGCCGGTGCTTCTCGCGTCTAGGATATGGATGGAAAGCTCGCCGGACGAAGACCCCAACAACCTCAAGCCCGGCGAGCCCACAACCTGATCAGAGTACGCGATCAGGGCCGGGATCAACCGGCACCCTGTCAGAGGCAAAAGCAGTGCCAGTACCGCCGTCCCGAACTGGGACTCGCATTTACCGCGTTGTTAGACGAGCGTCCTGCCGAGATTGCGAGCCAATCTCTCTCGGAGTACGATAATTCCAGGGCTGGGAGAACAGTCAAATGTCTCATTTTTGGTTGGGAGGAACGGCTGTCGTAGTCTTGGCGTTTATCGCGATCATCGCTTTGGACCACCTGAGCTACAGACAGAAGCGCAACACGAGTCTGCGGTAAGCCGATCTGCCGTTGCTGAGGTTCGCTTGTGTGATGATGGCGACCTGCTAAAGGTCATCGATGTCCGATTTGACAACGCCGCTAATCAGAAAGCTCGAAAGCCTTGGTCGCCTTACTGCTGGTGAACGCGACAGCATCGAAGCGATGACGCTTGCAGGTAAGGAGTTGACGTCCGGTCAGCACATAGCGCTGGAAGGTGACGAGCCAAGCCTTTGTTGCTTGGTGGTCGAGGGACTCGTGCGGCGATACAGCATCTTGAGCAACGGCAATTTGCAAACGCTATCGATCCATGTTCCCGGCGATATACCTGACTTACAGGGCTTGCACCTTAGGACGATGGATCACACACTCGCGTCTTTAGGTAAAAGCAAGGTCGCCCTTATTGCGCACCGCGACATCCTTGAGGTTCTCCGTAAGTCACCTCGCTTGGGAAATCTATTTTGGCGTGAGAGTTTGGTTGATGCAGCCGTTGCGCGGGCGTGGGTCAAGGTGTTGGGAGGCCATGATGCGTTTGGCAGGTTCGCCCACCTCGCCTGTGAACTTTACGTGCGCTTGAAAGTGATGGGCCTGGTAACTGACAATTCTTTTCCGTTGCCGCTAACTCAAGTTCAGCTCGGCGAAACTATCGGGGCGAGCGTTGTTCACGTAAACCGGATGTTGAAGAAGCTGAGAGCTGACGGGCTTCTAGAACATAAGGACGGGCGGCTGTCCATCATGAACTGGGAGGGCTTAAGCGGTGCGGCAGATTTCGATCCCGGGTACCTGAATCTGCGAGACCTCCGCTATTTGGATCTAACGCCTGCGGCTGGCCGTTAGTCATTCCGGCGAGCTCGTCAGCTTAGGTCTCGCTGCGGTCCACGGCAGCCTCGTCGACCTCAGCTTCCATTTGATCGCTGACCGGCCTGGCCTTGCCGGCACCATCAAGCGGAACACCGTCGAAGCCCTGCAGCCAAGGGTCACGCCATTCTTCCCAGTACGCCGGCACGTCGCGGGCTTTCCCGTCCTTTCGCGCCTGGCCGCCGTACATCCAGGCGTAGGCGATGCGCTCCTGGTCCTTCTTAGCTACGGCCATCTACGTCGTCCTCCCAGTAGTCCAACAGTCTCGCATGGCGCAGCTTCTCTTCGCCCTTGAGGGTTTTCACGCGGCCGACGAGGCCAGGCTTCAGCCATTCGGCCTTGTCCTTCTTATGCCCTTTCGGGACGGGACCGCCAACCTTGCCTTGCACCCGATCCCATAGGGCTTGCCGCTTGTCGGCTCTGAAGCTCACGAACGCGCCGCCTTTGTAGTGGCCTTTTTCGGCCATGATCACCTGTGCAGCTTTGCCGGGTTCCCGCTGCACGCCAATGATGTCCATCTGCTTCTCTTCAAAGCACTTGATCTTGCGCCAGTCCATCGTCGGACCGCTGCGATAGGCGCTGGCCTTTTTCTTGGATACCAWGCCCTCAAGRYTGGCCTTGTCGACGAGATGATACCGCATCGCCGGTGCCTGGCAGCGCCTCGCTGAACTGTATCCKSCCGCCKTCKGGGAYCATWCCTTGCAGGATSTCGCGTCGATCMKCCAACGGCATGGTCCGCAGATCRTGRCCGTTGAGMAGCATCAGGTCRAAYGCCACSAGATAMAGRTCTGGCGATGGCTGGCGCCGCCCAATGATGCCTTGCAGCGCGTGGAAGTCGGACAGCCCCGCTTCGTTGATCATGATGGTTTCGCCTTCGAAGATGAAGGTTTTGGCCTCGATCGCGGCGGCTTCTGCGGCGAGGTAGCGATATCGAGCCGTCCAGTCGAAGCCGTTCTTGGTCAGCATCCGAATGCCATCTTCATCCTTGATGACCTGGGTGCGGTAGCCGTCGAATTTGATTTCGTGGCTCCAGTCGTCACCCTCGGGCGGGGTTTCGAAAAGCTCTGGCTCCATCGGCTTGATGAACTTCAAACGCATACACTGACCCGCACAAGCCGCGATTCAATCAGCATTACCTAAAATGGTTCCAAAACTGGAAACGATGGCAAGGTGCAACAAAGTCTTGGTCTGAACGTTGCGCGTCGGTTATAACGCCTCAGGAGCGCGCCATTGCCGACATACCATGTCGAGGAGATTGACTGCGATACCGTCACGGCGACTCACGTTGTGAACGCCACTACGCCTTTGCGGGCCGCCCGCGAGGCAACCGAGCGGGACGTCACCTTGCGTACGAGCGAGCATATATGGATACGCGTCACTGACGAGAAACGCGGTCACGTCTTCGAATACAGTTTCAGCCTATGACGAAACTATCAGACCTTGGTCCACCGATTCCGGGCAACCTGCATGGCGGCGACCTGATCCGCGAAGAAGGCCATTTTTACAACTGTCCGAACTGCGGTCAGAGGGTCGACCAGCGCGACTTGCGACAGGTATTCTGGCACGAAGAGCCAGGGCACCAGCCTCTGGAGCCCGAGCCCGAGGCGACGATTATAGAATTCCGACGAAGGAAATAGGATGCTCGCCGTCTTTGCCCGGCAAGAGCGGATTTCCTGTGTTGGCAGTGCTGCAGCCAGCGGAATGGATGGAATGGCGCAGCCTGCTCGGCTTGGATGAGCCCGGGTTCTATGTCGCGCGGATAACGGTCCTGTCTCGATTGCAGCGACCACAAGTTCCTTGGTCACGGTCAAAGTCGGATGTGGTTCCAAGTGCGCCCGTGATTTGACCAACTTGAGCTGGGGTTACGTTACACTCATCTACTATACAGCTGTCGCAGATAGCAGTTGGTTTTTGATTTGTGATCCATGCGTTGATGCGCTGGGCGGTGTTCATTCACATGTTTGCCGAGGGTTTGCCAGTTATTTTCCGACCTCTAACAATTAGCGACATCTAATGTTCCGTGTCCTCTATGACGTTCGCGGCCATCCATACATGTGTAACAAAAAACCTCGGCACTGACTGAGCAGCGACGGGCCCTTGTTTGTCTGACCGGTTGACGGATATCCGAGCAAAATCTCAACTTGCTCGCGCCCGTCAGTTCCAACAAAAAAGCCCGCGCCTTGGAGGAGGCAGCGGGCCAGTCTGGGGAACGCTGTTGGAGGACAGCGCGCCAAAAGAACACTCGGTGCGGACTGCGGTTCCATGTGGCTCGGCGCGATCTGGAGACTGGACCAAATCCGAACTTGGGCACTGCGCTGATGGGCCCGCCTCGCGGGCGGCGAAGCGGGCCCGGCCAAGATGTTGCAGCCTTGGCCGGCAGCGAGGAGGCTGCCGTCACAGGAACAACCCGTTGAGTATCATGTTCCGCTTATACGCAAAAAWGGAATTCCCAGAGCTCGTCAATTCACAGCGGCTGTTGGACTGCGCGTTGGCGCCGAACGGTGTAAGCAAAGGTCCTGTTCTCATGGGTCAGTTCGGACACCCTAATCCACTCATCTTCCTGATGACGAAATGTGACCGGCTGGCGAACCTGCTCTTCGGCGGCTTTAAACGGTAGAGCTGCTTTCACCGTGGCAGATGAGACGACTAGCGCTCCCGACATAACTTCGACTCTATACGTGCGCATTCGACCCTCCCAGT
>NZ_JBFUGJ010000350.1:0-6000 GCF_056402975.1 Mesorhizobium sp. P3_A9
TCTCAGAATGGGGGTTCCTCGCCCCCGCAAAGCGGGGGAGAGGTGGCTCGGGCGAAGCCCGAGACGGAGAGGGGGACGCCCGACGTGCCCAGCCGCCGCTCGCCCGAAAAGATCGCCCGCGCTCGCGTGCTACGCCACGGGGACAATCAGGCTGAGGCAATCCTCTGGAGCGAGCTGAAGGCAAAACGTCTCGGCGGCTACAAATTCGTTCGGCAAATGCCGATTGGCTCATATTTCGCAGACTTTGCCTGTCGCAGCGAAAAGCTGGTCGTCGAACTGGATGGAAGTCAGCACGCGGAGAGCACCTACGACAGACGACGCGATGAGTTCATGCGCGCCGAGGGGTTTTCGGTGCTGCGTTTCTGGAACATCGTTCTCAAGAGCCGCCGAAGTGTCTGCGAAACCATTCTTGCGGCACTTGAGGGACAATTGGCAGAAGACGTGGTCGCCACAGATCTGACGTTCGTTTTCGCAGCCAAGATGTCCGGAGGTGGCACTCTATGATGGCCCCCTCTCCGTCTCGGGCTTCGCCCGAGCCACCTCTCCCCACTTTGTGGGGTCGAGGAACCCAAGCTTTCCGAGGCCGCGACCTCCGCGGTTGGCGTTTCCTCGCCCCCATGAAATGGGGGAGAGGTGGCCGCGTAGCGGTCGGAGAGGGGGCTGGCGCTGCCATATGCGATTGCCTTGCGGCTCACGGGAGCGAGGAACCCAGATCTTCCGGCGCCAATTCCCGAGTGAGGCCTGACTTGCTGTTCAAACAATCCTCGCTGGACAAGATTGCGTGCAACGAAGTG
The DNA here is from genome assembly GCF_056402975.1 of Mesorhizobium sp. P3_A9. Lineage (NCBI taxonomy): Bacteria > Pseudomonadati > Pseudomonadota > Alphaproteobacteria > Hyphomicrobiales > Phyllobacteriaceae > Mesorhizobium > Mesorhizobium sp. P3_A9. The sequence continues at coordinate 795 of NZ_JBFUGJ010000350.1, forward strand.
ACGCTCGCCTTTCGCCGCTGGAAACGTCCGACGGTAAAAGCCGGCGGGCGAGTCCGGACGGCTTCGGGCGTAGTGCTGATCGGGAACATCACCGTCGCACACATTCCCGCACTGACGGAAAAAGACGCGATCTCGGCCGGCTTTCCGACACTCGGAGCCCTTCAAGAGATGCTTGGCCCCGATGACGGCACATCACTCTACCGCATCGAACTCAAAGGCATCGAACCCGACGAACGCGTTGCCCTGCGTAACGAGGGCCTTTCCGATGCGGACTGGCATGCGCTGACTGCACGCTTTGCGCGCTGGGACAAAGCGGCGCCCGGCTACTTCCCGTCCATCTTACGGGTAATCGGCGCCCATCCGGAAGTGCGTGCGGCTGATCTGGCTGCGATGGCCGGCGTCGAAACGCTGAAATTCAAGCAGGATGTCCGCAAGCTCAAGGAATTCGGCCTGACCGAGAGCCTCGATGTCGGTTACCGGCTGTCGCCGAGGGGCGAAGCCGTGCTCGAAAAGCTCAGGGAGCACAGGCTTTGACGACTTTCACTCCGGCCACGTCAGACGAAGTCCTGTCCTCTGTCGCCTGGGCGGTGGCGGAAGAGGCGCCGCTCGAAATCCTTGGTCACGGCTCCAAGCGGGGCATCGGCCGCCCGCTGCAGACGGAGCATACGCTCGACCTGTCGAAGCTCACCGGCGTCACGCTCTACGAGCCCGCCGAACTGGTGCTGTCGGCGAAGGCCGGCACGCCGCTGGCCGAGATCGAGAAGCTGCTGGCGGAAAACGGCCAGCAGCTGGCGTTCGAGCCGATGGACTATGGCCTGCTGCTCGGCGGCGAGCCGGGCAAAGGCACGATCGGCGGCGTTCTCGGCGCGAACCTCTCCGGTCCGCGCCGGCTGAAGGCCGGTGCGGCGCGCGATCATATCCTCGGCATCAATGTCGTGTCCGGCCGTGGCGAGGCCTTCAAATCCGGTGGCCGGGTGGTCAAGAACGTCACCGGCTATGACATGTCGAAGCTGATGGCCAACAGCTGGGGCACGCTGGCCGTTTTTACCGACGTCACCTTCAAGGTTTTGCCTGCCGCCGAGACCGAAGTCACGCTCGCCATCCGTGGCCTGCTCGACGATGCCGCGGCAAGCGCCATGGCCTTGGCGCTCGGTTCCAGCACGGAAGTATCAAGTGCCGCCCATCTGCCCGAGCGGATCGCGGCGCGCGTTGCCGGCGGCGCGCTTGGCAGTGAGGCCGCAACGCTGCTCCGGGTCGAGGGTTTTGGCCCGTCCGTTGCCTACCGTATCGCCGCGCTGAAGACGCTGCTTGGCAAGGCCGGGCCGCTGGAGGAGATTGCCGATGAGGCTTCAATCGCCATATGGCGCGATGTGCGCGATATCAGGCCTTTCGCCGATGGCACCGAAAAACCGGTCTGGCGCGTCTCGATGACCCCTGCCCAGGGCCACCAGATGGTGCTGACCCTGCGCATGCAAGCCGCCGTCAGCGCCTTCTATGACTGGCAAGGCGGGCTGGTGTGGTTGCGCATGGAAGAGGGCGACCCGGAAGCCGCGCTGCTGCGCGGCCTGTTGCGCAAACATGGCGGCGGCCATGCGACGCTGGTGCGCGCCGCACCTGCCCATCGTGCCGCTCTGCCTGTCTTCGAGCCGCAGCTGCCGGCATTGGCCGCGCTTAGCCAGCGGCTGAAGCAGGAATTCGACCCGAAGAACATCCTCAATCCCGGCCGCATGGCCTAGGACATCAGCGATGCAGACCAATTTCTCGCCCGCCCAGCTTGCCGATCCCCACGTCGCGGAATCGGAAAAGATCCTGCGCAAATGCGTGCATTGCGGCTTCTGCACCGCCACTTGCCCGACCTATGTGACATTGGGCAACGAATTGGATTCGCCGCGCGGGCGCATCTATCTGATCAAGGACATGCTGGAAAACGGCCGTCCGGCCGACAAGGAGATTGTCACCCATATCGACCGCTGCCTGTCGTGCCTTGCTTGCATGACCACCTGCCCGTCGGGCGTCAACTACATGCATCTGGTCGATCACGCGCGCGCCCATATCCAGGAGACCTACAAACGGCCGCTGCTCGACCGCCTGACCCGCGCCATGTTGGCCTTCGTGCTGCCCTATCCCCAGCGTTTTCGCGCCGCGCTTAAGTTGGCGAAATTGGGCAAGCCGTTCATCGGCCTGTTCGAGAAGGTCCAGGCGCTGAAGCCGCTTGGCGCGATGCTCAAGCTCGCCCCGGCATCGATCCCGGCAGCGTCGCCGATGGCCTCGCCGGGCGTCCATGCCGGGCAGGGGGTGAAAAAGGGCCGGGTCGCCATCCTCACCGGCTGCGCGCAATCGGTGCTTGATCCCGCCATCAACGACACGACGATCTCGCTGCTCACACGCCTCGGCGTCGAGGTCGTGGTGCCGCCGGGCGAGGGCTGCTGCGGCGCGCTGGTTCATCATATGGGGCGGGAGCAGGCAGCCCTTGCCTCGGCCAGGCAAAATGTTGACGCCTGGACACGTGCCATCGACCAAGGCGGGCTCGATGCCATCATCATCACCGCGTCCGGCTGCGGCACGACGATCAAGGATTATGGCTTCATGCTGCGGCTCGATCCGGCCTATGCCGACAAGGCTGCACGCGTGTCGGCTCTGGCCAAGGACATCACCGAATATCTGGCCGCTTTCGACTTGCCCGAACCGGTGCGCAAGCCGGGCACCATCGTCGCCTATCACTCGGCCTGTTCGATGCAGCACGGCCAGAAGATCATCCGCCAGCCGAAAGAGTTGCTGGCCAAGGCCGGCTTCATCGTGCGCGAGCCGCGCGAGGGTCATCTGTGCTGCGGCTCGGCCGGCACCTACAACATCCTGCAGTCCGAGATTTCGGCCAGGCTGCGCGACCGCAAGGTGAAAAACATCGAGGCGACAGGTGCCTCGATCGTTGCCACCGGTAACATCGGCTGCATCACGCAGATCGCGTCGGCCGCGAAGCTACCCGTGGTGCACACGATCAAGCTGCTCGACTGGGCCTATGGTGGAGAGCCGCCAAAATTGCTTTGATTGCGGCACACCCATTGATGGGACTGCCGGCATGCCCAACTCAGAGTCCGAGGAAATTGAAACGATCGTTCGGCTGCTGTCGGATCGATCGCCCGCGACTTTTCAAGCCCATTATGCCGAATGCGAAGCAATTATCGCTCGACATTTTAGGGACGGGTCCGAATTCCTGTTTGCACTGATCAAAGCGGCGGTAGAAGCTGATGTTCAGCAAATCACTCTGATTAACGACGCCGTTTCATTTCTCGACGACGCCCATCTGGCCCGCCTGGCATTTTTTCTGCAAGGGGAAGCGAAACGCGGCACAGATGTTGAAGACCTATTGTCCCATGCCATGCTGCAGGCATCAGACTTGTTTCCAGACAGTGTGCTGGCCACCAGTTACGATTTTGCAGATTGGCAGGAACACGCCGATCCGCGTTCACCGCCAATCTGTCAACACTTTGTCTTCGAAGGCGGCTCTCCGGGCGACTCGCCCTTTCCCGCGCACCACAATCACCCTACCTGGCATCTGCCAACTATCGGACGGCCATATGCTGTCGGCGGCATGGGTTCGGCAACGTGCCCGATCTGCCGGCAGAAATTGACACACCTGATTACCCTGGACGATTTTGGAGACCCAACGATATCTGTTCCTCGGCTCCGCATCGAAACCTGTACGAATTCTCTCGAACTGACCTACTATTCGCATGACGCCGTAGGCGTGCCGACACCGATAGCGCCGTTCCATTCCGCCTATGATTTCACATCGGATCCGGCCACAGAGGAAAGCACTGTCCGCCTTGCACCCACGCCGCCGCGCTGGCTCAGGCAGTCGTATGGGGTAAGCAATTCACGGCAAAATCTGTTTCGGCTTGGCGGGTTGCCGTCATGGGTTCAAGGGCCACAGTTTCCGCTTGTTCCCGGAACGGACAGGCAAATGAAATTTCTTCTCCAGTTCGATTCGATGGCCGGATTCTTCTGGGGCAGCGGCGGCATGCTTTACGTCTTCTGGGACGAAGAAAGCCGTATCACCTGCCACGTACCGCAATTCACGTAACGAACGAAGCTACTCGGCTGCAAGCCTGTCGGCCGTGCCGTAAGTCGCCTCATAGAGCGCGCGCTGGCGGCTGAGCGCCACCATCGTGTTGCGCAGCAGGATCGCCACCGTGATCGGACCGACGCCGCCCGGCACGGGCGTGATCCAGGAGGCGACTTCACGCACGCTTTCGGTGTCGACATCGCCGACGATGCGGCTCGTGCCGTCCGGTCCGATCTCGGAATTGATGCCGATATCGATGACGGCGGCACCCGGCTTGACCATATCGGCCTTGATCAGCCGCGGCTTGCCGACGGCGACGAACAGCGCATCGGCGCGGCGCGCATGGGCTGCGACCGAGCGCGTCATGTGGTGGCAGACCGTCACCGTTGCGCCTTCGCTCATCAAAAGGAAGGCGATCGGCTTGCCGACGATTTCCGAATGGCCGACGATGACCACTTCCAGTCCCTTGAGATCGAGCCCGGTCTCCTTGAGCAGTTCGACAGAGGCCGCCGCCGTGCAGGGCGCGAGGTCGAGCTGGTTGTAGACGATGTTGCCGATCGAGGCCGGGTGCATGCCTTCGACATCCTTGAGCGGATGCACCGCCGCCTGCAATGTCCTGATCGGAATGTGCGCCGGAACCGGCCGCTGGATGATAATGCCGGTGACGCGCGGATCGGCGTTCAGGCCATGGATGGCGGCTTCCAGTTCACCCGACGTGATGGTGGCGGGAAAACGCCGTTCCTCGAAATCGATGCCGGCAAGCTGAGCCTTGGCGCGCTGGTTGCGCACATAGACATCCACGGCATCGGTATCGCCGACGGTGATCGAGATCAGTTTGGGCGGAAAACCCTCGGCTTTGGCAATTGCCGCATCCTCGCGCACGGCGGCGATGATGCGCTGGGCAACCGGGCCGCCCTTGAGGTAGCGGCTGTCGTCGGACAGGGACATGGGGTGGACTCTTTTCTTGCGTTGGCGCCGACATAGCAAAAGACCGTTGAAAATGGCAGCACGAAAGCGAACCGCCATGCCTTCTGCGCGGCGCAACGACGCGGGGCCATGTCGCAGGCACTGGACGCCGATCAAAAAAGAAGGGCAGCGCGGTTTCCCGTGCTGCCCTTCTTGACCGACCGCATCCCCATACGG
>NZ_JBFUGJ010000351.1:0-5997 GCF_056402975.1 Mesorhizobium sp. P3_A9
TGCGCGAGCGGCGCAAGAGCCCCGGCACCGCGCTCTCGGGCGGCCAGCAGCAGATGGTGGCGATTGGCCGGGCGCTGATGTCGAACCCGGAATTGCTGCTCTGCGACGAGATCAGCCTCGGCCTTGCGCCTGTCGTCATCCGCGACATCTACGCCGCGCTTCCCCGGATCCGCGAAGGCGGCGCCGCGATCGTGGTGGTGGAGCAGGATATCGGCAAGGCGCTGGCGGTGGCCGACCGTGTCTACTGCATGATGGAGGGGCGTGTCACATTGGTCGCCAAGGCCGCCGAGGCCACGCGCGAAAAAATCCATGCCGCCTATTTCGGAGCGGCGGCATGACGACGGGACCAAGCCATCGTTTGCTCGCGCCGCGCTGTCATGGCCTGATCGGCATGGTGCAGCGATGATCTGGCTGGACACCCTCGTGCAGGGGATTCTGCTGGGCGGGCTCTATGCCCTGTTCGCAGCGGGATTGAGCCTCGTCTTCGGAATCATGCGGCTGGTTAATCTGGCCCATGGCGACCTCATCATTCTTGCCGCTTATCTGGTGTTGATGGGCGTCAYGCTGCTCGGCCTGTCGCCCTGGATCGCCGCGCTGGTCGCCATGCCGGTGATGTTCGCGCTCGGCTGGCTGTTGCAGGCCGCTGTCTTGAATCGCGTGCTGGGCAAGGACATCCTGCCGCCGCTTCTGGTCACCTTCGGCCTGTCGGTCACCCTGCAGAACGGGCTGCTCGAGGTCTTCTCCGCCGACAGCCGCCGCATCCCGGTGGGCGCGTTGGGGGGGGCCTCGCTCGATCTCGGGCTGGTCACGGTGGGGATCATGCCGTTGATGACCTTTGCGTCGGCGATCACGATGATCATTGCCCTGAACGGGCTCTTTTACCACACCGCCCTCGGCCGTGCCTTCCGCGCCACCTCGGACGACGCCGTGACGGCGGGGCTGATGGGGATAGAGCCGAAGCGGATTTTCGCGATCGCCACCGGGATCGCAATGGTCGTGGTTACGCTAGCGGCGCTCTACCTCGGCATGCGAGCAAACTTCGATCCCTCGATCGGACCGGCGCGGCTGATCTATGCCTTCGAGGCAGTGATCATCGGCGGCCTCGGCAGCCTGTGGGGAACGCTTGCGGGCGGGATCATCATCGGCGTGGCGCAGACGTTTGGTGCGGCGCTCAATCCGGAATGGCAGATCCTGGCCGGCCACATCGCCTTCCTGGCCGTGATGCTGCTCAAGCCGCGCGGGCTTTTTCCGCGCGCAGTGGATTGAGGGGCGGCATGTATCGACTGACAACCCGCACCCGCGCCGGAACCGTGACCGCGATCACCGTGCCCATCTTCATCGTCGCCGCGCTCGCGCTGCCTGCCGTGGCCTCGCGGGGCGTCATACAGGATCTGTTCTTCATCCTCACCATGCTGACGCTGGCGCAGATATGGAACCTGCTGGCGGGCTATGGCGGTCTTGTCTCGGTGGGTCAGCAGGCCTTCGTCGGCATTGGCGCCTATGCGATGTTCGCCGGCGTGATCCTGCTGGGCTGGAACCCGGTCGTGGCGATCCTGCTGGGTGGCCTTGCGGCGCTGCTGCTGGCGGTTCCGACGGCCTTCTTCGCCTTCCGTCTGCAGGGCGCCTATTTCGCCATCGGCACCTGGGTGATCGCCGAGGTGACGCGTCTGCTGGTCGCGCAGTGGAAATCGCTGGGCGGTGGCACCGGCACCTCGCTGCCACGAGAGGCGACGAGCAATGTCATGGGCACGGATGCGATCCGGGCACTGTTCGGCGTACGCGAGGCCGGGGCGCGCGATATTCTCGCCTATTGGCTGGCCCTGGTGCTGGTTGTGGCCGTCACGGGCGGCATCTACTGGCTGCTGCGCAGTCGCCTCGGGCTGGCGTTGTCGGCCGTGCGCGACAATGTCGAGGCGGCGCAATCGGTTGGGGTCGATGCCGGGCGGCTCAAATGGGCGGTCTTTCTGATCGCCGCGGCCGCCACCGGGCTGACGGGCGCGCTGATCTTTCTGCAGACGGCCCGCATCTCGCCGGAGGCGGCCTTCGCCGTCACCGACTGGACCGCCTACGTCATCTTCATCGTCGTCATCGGCGGCATCGGCACCATCGAGGGGCCCATCGTCGGAGTGCTGGTCTTCTTTGCCCTGCGCTCCGCGCTGGCCGACTACGGCAGCTGGTACCTGATGACACTCGGCCTGGTCGCCATCGCCGTGATGCTGTTTGCACCGAAGGGGCTGTGGGGGCTGATCTCGGCCCGCAGCGGCCTGCACCTGTTTCCGGTCCGCCGCAGGCTGGCCGGTCCGAAGATCGAAGGAGGAAATTGATGGCGGATATCGAAACCGACGTGCTGATCGTGGGCACGGGCCCGGCCGGCTCGGCCACGGCGGCACTCCTATCCAGCTCCGGCGTGGCCAATATGGTCGTGAACCGCTACCGCTGGCTGTCGAATACGCCGCGTGCCCACATCACCAACCAGCGCACCATGGAGGTGCTGCGCGACCTCGGGTCGGAGGTCGAGGCCGAGGCCGTGATGCACGCCTCGCCGCAGGAGCTGATGGGCGAGAACGTGTTCTGCGAAAGCCTGGCCGGCGAGGAGCTTGGCCGGATGAAGAGTTGGGGCACGGACCCGCTCTCCAAGGCCGAACATCTCTTGTCGTCGCCGTCCTTCATGAACGATCTGCCCCAGACCTTCATGGAGCCGATCCTGTTCAAGACGGCATGCGCGCGCGGGACGCAGGCGCGCATGAGCACCGAATATGTCGGCCATGTTCAGGACGCGGACGGCGTGACCACGACCTGCCGCGACCGGCTGTCGGGCAAGGACTTCACCGTACGGTCGAAGTTCCTCGTCGGTGCCGATGGCGGCAACTCGCTGGTGGCCGAGCATCTGGGCCTGCCGTTCGAGGGCAAGATGGGCGTCGGCGGGTCGATGAACATCCTGTTCCGGGCCGATCTTTCGAGATACGTCGCCCACCGGCCGAGCGTCCTCTACTGGGTCATGCAGCCCGGCGCCGACGTCGGCGGCATCGGCATGGGTCTCGTTCGCATGGTGCGGCCGTGGAACGARTGGCTSATYGTCTGGGGTTACGACATCAACCAGCCGSCGCCCGATGTGACGCCGGAACTGGCCACCGAGGTCGCGCGCCAGCTGGTCGGAGATCAGAAGCTCGAGATCGAGCTTCTGGGCGCCAACACCTGGACCGTGAACAACTGCTTTGCCACGCAGATGCAGAAGGGGCGGGTGTTCATCATGGGTGACGCCGCGCACAGGCATCCGCCCTCGAACGGGCTCGGCTCGAACACCTCGATCCAGGACGGGTTCAACCTCGCCTGGAAGCTTGCCAAGGTCGTCAAGGGGCAGGCGGGCATCGGGCTTCTAGACAGCTACTCGGTGGAACGCGCACCGATCGCGCGCCAGATCGTGACGCGCGCGAACCAGTCCATCGCCGAATTCGGTCCCATCTTCGAGGCCCTCGGCATGGACGGCGGCGTGGATCACGACAAGATCCAGAGGAACATGGAGGCCCGTGCGGACGCGACCCCCGCCGCCGAGGCGCAGCGCGAGGCGCTGCGCAAGGCCATCGCCTTCAAGAAGTACGAGTTCGACGCCCATGGCGTCGAGATGAACCAGCGCTACGTGTCCGGCGCGGTGATAACCGGCGACCAGCCCGAGCCGGCCTTCGAGAGGGATCGCGAGTTGCACTATGCGCCAACGACCTGGCCCGGTGCGCGCCTGCCGCATGTCTGGGTCTTCGAGCGCTCGGGCAGGAAGGTCTCGACGCTCGACCTTTGTGGACATGGCGAATTCACGCTGCTGACCGGCATTGGCGGCGAGGCGTGGGTTGTCGCGGCCGAGACGATTGGTGCGGAACTCGGTCTGCCGATCCGCACTCATGTCATCGGCCCGCGCCGTACGATCGAGGACCATACCGGCGACTGGGCGCGTGCACGCGAAATCGGCGATGCGGGCTGCCTGGTGATCCGCCCCGACCATCACGTCGCCTGGCGCTCCGAGGCGCTGGCCGCCGATCCGGCGGCCGAGCTGCGCCGGGTCCTCAAATCCGTTCTCGCACGCTGAGGAATGTCCATGATCGACGAACACGAATACGGCTACTTCACCGAAGCGAACTCGGCCGAAGTCGTCGTGGCGCGCAACAAGAACGCCAAGGACCGGCGGCTTACTCAGGTGATGGAAGTCATCACCCGCAAGCTGCACGAGGCGGTGAAAGAGATCGAGCCGACACAGGAGGAATGGTTCGGCGCGATCATGTTCCTCACGCAGACGGGCCAGATCTGCAACGAGTGGCGGCAGGAGTACATCCTGCTGTCTGATGTGCTCGGCGTCTCGATGCTGGTCGATGCGATCAACAACCGCAAGCCGTCGGGCGCCTCGGAATCCACGGTGCTSGGGCCCTTCCATSTCGCCGAYGCGCCCGAACTGCCKATGGGCTCSAACATCTGCCTCGACCAGAAGGGCGAGCCGATGTTCGTGCATGGCCGCATCCTCGACACCGAGGGCCATCCGATCGCAGGCGCCAAGATCGACGTCTGGCAGGCYAATGACGAAGGCTTCTACGACGTGCAGCAGAAGGGCATCCAGCCCGACTTCAACCTACGCGGSGTSTTCCGCACCGGCTCSGAGGGGCGCTACTGGTTCCGCGGCGCAAAGCCCAAATACTACCCTATCCCGGATGACGGGCCGGTCGGCAAGTTGCTCGGCGCTTTGGGACGCCATCCCTATCGCCCGGCGCATCTCCACTACATCGTCGAAGCCGAGGGCTTTGAGGCGCTGACCACGCACATCTTCGATCCGGACGACCCGTACATCGATACGGACGCCGTCTTCGGCGTCAAGCAGAGCCTGCTCGCCGAATTCCGCAAGGTCGAGGACGCCGAGGCCGCCGCCAGGGTCGAGGTCGTGGCTCCGTTCTATGACGTCGAGTTCGATTTCGTGCTGTCGCGCAAGAAGAAGTGACCCTGCGCAGCGGGCGCTGCGAAAGCGCCCGTGTGCGGGTCGGTGTTGCTGAAACAGGGAGGAAATGGATGGCCGCACTCGAAAAGATGTTCGATGTCAGAGGCAAGTCGGTGATCGTCACCGGCGGCGCCAGCGGCATCGGCCAGGCCTATGCCGAGATCATGGCCGAGCACGGGGCGAAGGTCTGCATCTTCGATCYGAATCCTGCCGGGCTGGAAAAGAGCGTGGCCGCGATCAGGGCCGCGGGAGGCGATGTCTGGGGCCAGGTCGCCGACGTCGGCGACCGTGTAGCCATGGCAGAGGCCTTCGACAAGGTGGCTCACAAGGCAGGCTCGATCGATGTTGTGTTCGCCAATGCCGGGATCGACGCCGGGCCGGGCTTCAACACTGCGACCGGCGAAAGGAATCCCGAGGGCGCCATCGAGAACCTGCCGGATGAGCACTGGGACAAGGTGATCGAAATCAACCTGACCTCGGTCTACACCACGATCAAGCATGCCGCCCGGCACATGAAGCCCAACGGCGGCGGCCAGATCATCGTCACGTCGTCCATCGCCTCGTTGATAAACGAGAGCATCGTGGGCACGCCGTACATGCCCGCCAAGGCTGCGGTGAACCATCTCGTTCGCCACATGGCGATGGAGCTCGGCGCCCACAACATCCGCATCAACGCCATTCTGCCCGGACCGTTCATCACCAACATCGCCGGCGGCCGGCTGCGCAATCCGGCGGACCGCAAGGCTTTCGAGGCCCAGTCGCTCCTCGGCCGGATCGGCGATCCCGAAGAGATCAAGGGCCTGGCGCTTTATCTGGCCTCGCCCGCCTCGTCCTATGTCACCGGGTCGCTGATCGTCATCGATGGCGGTTCGCTGCTGCGGATGACCTGAAGAGGTTTCAAACGGACGCCGGTCTCGTCGAGGGGACGGGTCGGCGAGACTTAACCAAGGGAGGAAACGACGATGACCTATTACAACAGACTGGTGAAATCGGGCTTGCAGCCCAGCCGCCGGACCGTGTTGAAG
>NZ_JBFUGJ010000352.1:0-5963 GCF_056402975.1 Mesorhizobium sp. P3_A9
TCTTCCGAGAGACCCACAGTACCGATTTCCGGTTGTGAGAAGACCGCCGTCGCGATCGTCTCGTGGTCGGGTGCGGTCGGGTTGTCCTTGAAGGCCGTCTCGATGAAGCACATCGCTTCGTGGATCGCCACCGGTGTCAGCTGCACGCGGTTGGTGACGTCGCCGATTGCCCAGACATTGTCGATGTTGGTGCGCGAATACGCGTCGACCTTGATCGCGCCGGCGGCGGTCATCTCGATGCCGATGCCTTCCAGGCCCATATTCTCGGTGTTGGGGATGCGCCCGATGGCCAGCATGACCTGGTCCACCGTCAGCGTCTGGCCGCTGGTGAGAACGGCGTCGAGCCGGCCGTCCGGCCGTTTGCTCACCCGCTYGCTCACCGAATGGCAGAGTATCTTGATCCCCTTCTTTTCCATCGTCTCGTGCAGCGTGCGGCGCAAGTCCATGTCGAAGCGGCTGAGGATCTCCTTGCCGCGATAGACCAGCGTGGTGTCGACGCCGAGGCCGTGGAAGATGTTGGCGAACTCGACCGCGATATAGCCGCCGCCCTCGATCATGATCGCCTTCGGCAGCTCCTTGAGGTCGAAAGCCTCGTTGGAGAAGATGCAGTGTTCATGCCCGGGCAGCGCTGGATGCGCCGCCGGCCGGCCGCCGGTGGCAACCAGGATCTGATCGGCGGTGACGGTGCGGTCCTCGCCCAGAAGATGGATCACGTGCGGGTCGACGATCATCGCCCGCGAATGGAAGGTCTCGCCGCCGGAGCCCTCGACATTCTTCTTGTAGATCGCCTCCAGCCGGCTGATCTCGCGATCCTTGTTGGCGACCAGTGTGCGCCAGTCGAAACTGGCTTCCGGCACCGTCCAGCCATAGCCGGCGGCGTCGGCGAAATGCTCCGGAAATTGCGAGGCGTAGACATAGAGCTTCTTCGGCACGCAGCCCCTGATAACGCAGGTGCCGCCAAAACGGTATTCCTCGGCGATGCCGACGCGCTTGCCGAGTGCCGCGGCAACGCGCGCCGCCCTCACCCCGCCCGAGCCGCCGCCGATGACGAAGAGATCGTAGTCGTAAGCGGTCATGATGGGACTCCTGCGGAGGGAAAGTTCAAGCCAGAGGTAGGATGCGAAGCGCCAAAAGAAAAGCCCGGACAAAGCCGGGCTTTCTGGTCCAGAGGCGGCTATGCCGCCCGAAAAATGAAATCAGTTCTGCGTGCCGTCGGCGGGAGCCGAGCCGTCGGCGGGTGCGGCACCATCGGCCGGAGCCGCGCCATCTGCCGGAGCCGCATTGTCGGCCGGAGCGGCGCCATCAGCGGGCGCAACCGGAGCCGGAGCCGCAGCCTTGGCGGCCGCCGCAAGCGTCTCGCCGACCTGCTGTGCGAGATCGCGGGCGACGCCGTTTTGCCAGATGTCGGCTGCCTTGACCAAATCACGCGTCACGGTCGGACCGCTGTCGAGCAGCTTCTTGCCGGARTCGGARCTGTAGAAGGCSGCGATGTCGKTGAGTTCCTTTTCGGAAAACACCTTSGCATAGGCRAGGGCTGCTTCCTTCTCGAGATCGGCGCGGCGCGCGGCCATCGCCATCGCCTTCTCGTTGATCGTCTTGCCGATCAGCTCCTGCATGTCCGGGTTCTTCTGGATGAGCTGCGATTCGAGCGCGGCTGCCGCCTGCGGCAGGATGCTGTCGAACGGGTCGGTCGCATGGATCGCCGCGACCGCAGCGCGTGCGGCCTTCAGGTGCGAATCGGTGACATCCTGCGAAAACGCTGGCGACGACAAGGCGAAAACGGCCGAAGCCGCCAGAACGACACAAAGGCCGCGAACCCGGTTATGCAACATCATGATCGGTAGAACTCCCTGGTTTTCGGGCGGCATGGACGGTTTGGATACCGTCGCCGCCGGCGATGATGGCCGCTGACGCCAGCCCGATGAAAAGACCATGCTCGACCACGCCCGGAATGGCATGGAGAGCATTCGAAAGCGCTCTTGTATCCGGAATGCGGCCAAAAGATGCATCGAGGATAAAATGGCCGCCGTCTGTAACAAAAGCCTGGCCTCCCGTCATCCTCAATGTAATCGGACCGGAAAGGCCGAGTTTTGCAGCCGCCTTGGCTATCGCGATCTCGGTGGCGCGCAGGCCGAACTGGTTGACTTCGATCGGCAGCGGAAACCGGCCGAGCGTCTCGACCATCTTCGACCGGTCGGCAATGACGATCATGCGTTGCGAGGCCGCGGCCACGATCTTTTCGCGCAGCAGCGCGCCGCCGCCGCCCTTGATCAGGGTCAGTTCCGGGTCGACCTCATCGGCGCCGTCGACGGTGAGATCGAGTTCGGGCGTTTGCTCCAATGTCGACAATGGCACGCCAAGCTCTCGGCAAAGTGCGGCCGTGCGCTCCGACGTCGGCACACCAATCACTGTCATGCCGGTGGCGACCTTGTCGGCGAGCAGCCGTACGAACTCTTCCGCCGTGGTGCCGGTGCCGATGCCGAGCCGCATGCCGTCTCTGACATGGGCAAGGGCGGCCCGCGCGGCCTCGACCTTCAACTGTCTTGCATCCATGCCGCTTGCTGCCCCGGGAAACTGGTGTTCGGGCTCCTAGCATTTTTGCCGGCGGGGTCAAAGCCCTTGGACGCCTGTCCACCGGTCTGCTTGCCTTGACGCGCCGCAGCCGCTATCGCCTGCCGATGCACAAACCTGCGCAGGATGGATCATGACCCGCCCGATCATCGTGTTCGACCTCGACGGAACGCTTGTTGACACGGCGCCGGACCTGCTCGACAGCCTCAACCACAGCCTGGCCGCCAGTGAACTCCAGGCCGTCGACGAGGCCGGCTTCAAGCGCTTCGTCGGCCATGGCGGCCGGGTGATGATAGAGCGGGCGCACGCCGCCCAGCAGCGCTCGCTTGACGTCGCCGAGCATGACCGGCTGCTACAGCTGTTCCTCGATCATTATACCGACAACATTCCCGGCAAATCCCGCCCCTACCCCGGTGTCATCGAGGCGATCGCGCGTTTTGAGAAGGCGGGCTATCTCCTGGCCATCTGCACCAACAAATACGAGGCCAACTCGCTGGCACTGATCGAAGCGCTTGGCCTGACCAAGCATTTCGCGGCAATCGCCGGCCAGGACACCTTCGCCTTCCGCAAGCCCGATCCACGCCACCTGACCGAGACCATCAAACTGGCCGGCGGCGATCCGCACCGCGCTTTGATGGTCGGCGATTCGCAAACCGACATCGACACCGCCAAGGCCGCCGGCATCCCCGTCGTCGCGGTCGATTTTGGTTACACCGACCGCCATGTCCGCGAATTCGAACCCTCGGCGGTGATTTCGCACTTCGATGCGTTGACRCTGGACCTGGCGGAAAAGCTGATCAAGGCTGCGGGACACTGATCGGATGCGGCCGGCGTCGCGCCGGAAACAGACTCGAAAGTGCGGCAGTCCGATCCTCGGAAGAACGCCAGACAGCGCCTTGACTTAACCGGCCGGCCTCCCTTATATCGCGGCTCGCTTGGCCTTCGGGCAACGAGCGGGCGATTAGCTCAGCGGGAGAGCACACCCTTCACACGGGTGGGGTCGCAGGTTCAATCCCTGCATCGCCCACCAAATCTCTCAACAAAACCAAGACGTTACAGCAATATAGGCGAAAGATTGCGATCCGCTCTGGCCTGGGTCGTCACCGGGTCGTCACCGGGTGTGCCTGCAGCCGGCTATTTTGAGTCGGCAGTCCCACTGCTGCGTTTGGGTCTGCGACGATCTGAAATGGATTTCGCTTTTTGTACGAAATAGAGCCAACCATAATTGTCGGTCAGCTTCGCCTGATGCCGCAGCTCCAAGATCTCACCAATCAGCGACAATGGATTTGGGAAGGGGCCAGTCGGAATCTGCCCGATAAGCAGGCTGATAATGGACTTGCTGACACTTGGCTTAACCTGCTTCGATAGCTCCTCCAGCGTTCTGAGGTAATGCTCGCCGAGGACCATTTTTTCGTCTGACCAAGGGCTGAGYCCTGATACAAGCCGAGTCATCTCCGCTCTGAAGGCTGATATATGTGGGTCCCGCCGTAACTCAATGATCTCGTCCCAACTGAACTCACTGAAGTCGGGAAACGAACTCGTCTCCTGTGACCGGCCAAGCAAAATTGTAAGTTCTTCAGTCTGTTGCTCCGGGCGTCTATGATCGTTTTCTATCTCCAACAAGGTAGCGTGAGCTTCTGAAAAGACTCCCATGATTGACGGATCATACCTTCGAACCTCCGCCAGCAGAGCTGCGTCTTGAGCGACAATCTGAGGGATGTTCGACCACGTGTTGCCAATTCGCCCGGCTTCAACTTCCTCCTCGGTGACACCGTATGTACGCGAGACGATTGTCCGTGTGACGCTTAAGGAGTGCTTCGATTCAGCCAAGCGTCGAGAGTATTCAGACGCTCGAAAAGGATTGAAATCGGAAAAGCTGGCAGACAGCTCGCGCACGTCTGGGAAGAGCGATACGAACGAGTGATTGGTGGCGAGCTGCGACGCCACATCTCTGTCCATGGACGCCCAAGAAGCAGCGAGCTCGGCATTGGTGAAGTTCAAGCTATCACCCAGCCCGCCGTAAAGCCCAGAGTGAAAAAATACGTATTCGTGCAATACAGCTGCATTCTTGAGCAAAGACGAAGGAGCGACCCCACATTTTCCCGCAATATCAATGCCTATATTCGTAAGAAGCCCGTTCATCATATTCCCCCGCCAACGCCACTTGCCGCTTTACAATTTGTCAGTGACAGCGCCGCACATGCCCAAATCGAAAGGCCGGTTTCGTTTCGCCCGCACGCACCTTCGCAGTGCGCCCCATCGGTTGGCGTGGCACCTCAAAATCTAAAGACGGTACTCGAAGGCGAGCGCATTCAATCGATCTTCCTCGACTTGCCAAGGCGAGAAAGCGGTCAACTCACCACCTCTCGGGCTGGTTTCTCCTTCCAACAGCTGTATCCCATGCACCACCAGCAGGGCGTTGCGCGGATGGCAGGTTCGATGGAGTGTTACTTCATTGCGGGTAAGAAGCACGCTGATCAATCCTCCTGTGGTTCCCTTGACTTCAATCGCCCAATCTTCGCCACCACGTTGCGCGCGGAAATCACAGCTGTCAGTAGCCGACACGTTTTTGTACGTGAAGCCTTCGTCCTTCAGCCATCGCTCAGCAAATTTCATAGCGTGGAGTTCGACGAGCTTTCGCATCGGAGCGCTCATGCGTCCCTGACCCTTAGGTCGCTCCTTAAGCGGCGAGGACGTCCTTTCGAGCTCATCATAGAGCCCCAGCATTTCGGCGCTTATGCTGCCAGGGGCAATGCCAGACTCCTGTGCCTCGTAGAGCTTGGCCAACGGTCCCATAAAGCGCACGAGGTCGGCGAACAGGATATCTTCGGTCGGGATGCGTCCTTTCGGATAGAACTTGGAGGCAACAGTTGTTCGCTCATAGCCGCGTGCAAGGTCGAACGCGCCAAGGTCGACACCGAGGCGGATACCAGAATCCGCCGCAAACTCAGACCCAAGGACGCTGGCAGCCCAACGCATAAGCTCGGCAACCTCGGCGTCGCTCCGATTTACGAAGCCTGTTCCAACGATTTGCGTCGAGCCATGGCTCAAGCAAAGAGACGCACCCGACCCGTCGGGATGGAAGAGATAAACTACGTACCAGCCACCGGTAGCAGAGGGCGACCGAGATTCCGAGAACCAACGTACCCATGGAATGCGAGACATTTGGCCTTGATTGTCCTTACCCTCTGATCTGGCGTCTGTGCCGTACTTGCCGAGTGCTGCTCTGAGCACGTTACTGCGGGACGCCAACTCTGCCGGGAGAGCCCTCCGAATAAGAACACCGCGCCGGTCCATATCCGGCGTCTTACTCGCGCTGTAGTTTGCCTGCAGCGACACTATTTCTTGAATTGTCTCTCGCATCAATTTTTCCAAACCGCTTGCTCGCCTAC
>NZ_JBFUGJ010000353.1:0-5932 GCF_056402975.1 Mesorhizobium sp. P3_A9
GCCTCCGGGAGAGCATTGTGCTCATTGTCGTTGAGCACGGCGATGATTCCCGCCACACAGGCAAGGACGTTCGAGTCCGGGAGTTGCTCGCATCGCGGCCACTTTTACGCCGTCCCCGTCCACCATTCGATATCCATGACGAAGCGTCAGGCCGGGGACCGGACATTCCACCGGCGAAAATGGCGCAGCCTGCATCCGCTCGCCGGCAAACGTAGAATAATTTTCTTCATGACGGAGCTTTTGCCACGGCGGCAAGTTACCTCGCTCGGAGCGGAGGGAGGCTGTGAGAATGGAAAAGAACGATCCGGTTGTTGGCCCGTCGAAGCCCCGGTTTTTTGGCATCCTGGGACCTGGCCTGATCACGGGAGCGTCCGACGACGATCCCAGCGGCATTGCCACCTATTCCCAGGCAGGTGCGCAGTTCGGCTTCGGCCTTACATGGACGTTGCTGTTCAGCTATCCGTTAATGTCAGTGGTGCAGGAAATCAGTGCACGGATCGGGCGCACCACCGGCCAAGGGATTGCCGGGAACATGCGCCGTTATTATCCGAACTGGCTACTTCAGTCGGTTGTCGTGTTGCTCCTCATCGCCAACACCATCAACATCGGAGCCGACCTCGGTGCCATGGGCGACGCCCTGAAATTGATTATCGGCGGGCCGCATCTCGCGTATGTCATCCTGTTCGGGGTGGTGTCCGTCGTCCTGCAGGTCTTGCTCAAATACAGCCGCTACGTCTCGGTGTTGAAATGGTTGACCCTGTCCCTTTTCGCTTATTTTGGCACTGTGTTGGTCGTGCATGTCCCATGGGGTGACGTCGCTCGCGGTCTCTTCATCCCGAAATTGACCGTGAACGCCGGCTTCTGGACATCGGTGGTGGCGATCCTCGGAACCACCATCAGCCCATATCTGTTCTTTTGGCAAGCCTCGCAGGAAGTGGAAGACCAGAAGGCCAAGCCGGAGCGCAAGCCCCTCAAGGAGGCGCCGGAGCAGGCCGAGAATGCGATCGAACGCATCCGGCTCGACACATATGTCGGGATGGCGTTCTCCAATCTTGTAGCCTTGGCCATCATGATTACGGCTGGTGCAACGCTGCATGCCAACGGCATCACCGACATCGAGTCGACCAGCCAGGCCGCCGAAGCGCTGAAGCCGGTGGCAGGCGCGTTTGCGTTTGCAATCTTTGCCTTGGGCGTGATCGGCACCGGCCTGCTGGCGATCCCGGTTCTGGCAGGGTCTGCGGGGTATGCCTTGGGCGAAGCCCGCAAATGGCCAACCGGCCTCGATCGCAAGCCGCTGGAGGCCAAAGCGTTTTATGTGACCATCGCGGTCGCAACGCTGTTGGGCGCCTGTCTGAACTTCACCCCCGTCAATCCGATCAAGGCACTCTACTGGAGCGCGGTGGTCAACGGCGTGGTCGCCGTCCCCGTCATGGCAGTGATGATGATGATGTCGGCGCGAAGCGACATCATGGGCAAGGCAACTGTTCCCCGGTTGATGAGGACCGTCGGCTGGGCTGCGACGGCCGTCATGGCGGTCGCAGCCCTTGTGATGATCGCCCAGTTCTTCTGGGACTAGGATGCGAAAGCATTTGTGGAGGACAGGCCCTGGCGGTCGGCCGCAGCTTAATCCACCACCGAGCCTCGGCCAGCAACTCGCCGTTCAGCACGGTGGGTCTCGACCGGAATGGAGGAACACATGATGCGCATAATCAAACCACTCGCTAGCTGGACATGCTCGTCGAGCAGTATGTCGAAGTCAGGTAAAAGCGGTACGATGTCGTCTCGGTAGGGCAGGCGTGAAGGCGGTCAGGAGCGCTAGGGGAACGCCGCGCGTCACGGGAAAGGCCCTCGATGCCGCTAGTGCTGTGGCGCACGGTATTTGGTCTCACCGGTCCGGGGTTGAACCGCTCTGCCTGGAACCGGACCTCCAGCTCAATATTTCCTCGTTTGCCATTGCTGCAAAGCGCTCAGCTTCGTCGCGCTTGAGCCCGCAAGGCTTACCGCCGTGATCAGCCTGGAGACAGAAATCTCGATCATAAGCTGCCCATGTATCCCGAGAGTCCTGCCAGATAAAGAAACTTATCGACCTGCCCATTCTGTATTCCTTTAGCGACGATGCCTGTCTATCCGAGGTGGTCCTGTTCGGTGATGGAACTTGGCCCAGAGTTCCGCGCGATTTTTGGCACCGATACAGATCGCGTCATATGGCGAAGCCAAGCACCATCGTTTCGCGTCGTCGCTCCACGCGATCCCGTCGCGTTGTATACGCTTGGATTTTTCCAAACTGTCTGTTTGCACGATGATGACCCTACGACAGTCTTTATGCACGTCGTAACCCATGTTGGTGATGAGGTTTAGGATTCGGCGCGTTTTTCGATGGCACTTTGATCCCGCGCGTATATCGACCGAGGTGCGCGCGAGGTCGCGTGGCGCTGTGTCCGAATGGCCCGCGCACCTCCGCACTTGCTGCCCCAGCTCTAGGAAAGCAGAAAGGCTGTGAATTGCGCTGCTCACGGCGCCGCGGCGCTCTTCCCGTTGCGCTGCCCTTACACGTCGATCAATGCCGCTCTTATCTATATCTTTGATAGTTTGGGGCGATGTCCTAGCTGAAAGTCGCCGTGGGCCTTATTCGAAAAAGCTGGACCATTATGTCTATGCGCTCCAGCCTGATGTCAGGATCAACGATGCTTCGAACATCTGTGCGCCTCCGTCACTCCTAACCTTCACAGTGAGCTTGACAAGGTCGCGATCAGGCATTTCATCTCGAGCTATGTCATGCAGGATCCGCAGCGCCTCGGCGCGTGCGCGATCTCGCGACTCGAAAAATTGGCCGTCATCGTCGAGAACCTGGCCATCACTGTTGTAAACATCGAAAAAATATCGGTCCATTAAGATCACCCCAGGACGTCAGATTACTAAATCTGCTCGACGAATCGTGGTTCCTTCACTCCTGGCGTTTCGTTAGAAAATATATCAGATTGCGCCGGCGAGCTTATTTTGAGTTGGGGGGACTTGCAGCTCTTCTCGCTAATCCGCCAGGGCAGTCAGCGATTCTCCGCCTACAACCTTCGGGATGCGCAATGCTTGAATCGCTTTTTTTGCAGCTGGAACAACACGATGTTCTCTCAGAGACCGAACGGGCTTTGCTAACGCAGACGATTTCAATCGGACGTGATTTCGCCATCGGTCAGGATTTGGTGTCTGCGGGATCCCGTCCAACCTATAGCACCCTGCTGGTCGAGGGACTGGCAGCGCGCTACAAAGTGCTTGAGGACGGCGGTCGACAATTCACGTCGCTTCAGGTGCCGGGAGATTTCGTCGACCTTCACGCTTTCCTGCTCAAGACCATGGACCATGGCATTATCGCCTTGTCGGCCTGTCGCGTGCTTTTTGCCGATCACAATCGGCTCCGAAAGATTACAGAGACGGCGCCTCACCTTACGCGCCTTCTGTGGTTGGACACCCTGGTCGACGGGGCGATCCACCGGGAATGGATCGTCGCTATGGGGCGTCGATCCAAGATCTCCCATCTAGCCCATCTGATTTGCGAACTTTATGTCCGATTGAAGGTGGTAAATCGCACGGCCGGCCTAAGTTTCCGTCTACCTATAACTCAGGCCGAACTCGCCGACGTGCTGGGACTGTCGGTGGTCCATATGAACCGTGTCGTAGGCGAACTTCGTAAACTTGGCGCTATCACTTGGGCTGATCAGTCGTTGACAATCATCGACTGGGAGCGCCTGCAGGAGATCGCGGAATTTGATCCGACCTACCTCAGTATGGTGCGAGATGCGCGCTGACCAGCGCCGGTGTAAATCGCCAAGCAGCATGAAATTCCCAGGCGTGCGTCGCCGATCCCTGCCGCCGCCTTTGGTTTGTCGGTCAATAGGACGGGCCAGCGAGATCATCCTGCATCAGCGCTGACGTAACATGGCAGCGGTATTTGGGGCTGGGCGCTTGGCAACCCGATACTGGTTGTCGGGATGTGCGGAAACCAGCTCATAGGACCCGGTAAGGCCGTCGATCACCAGGTCGAGGAATGCGTTGCAGCCGGCAACCCAGTCCACACTGTCAGACACCGCGAGCGAGAAGTTCGTGCCTTGGCAATAGTCGGCATACAAGACAGCTACTGAGCCGTCTCCGGTGTACCCRATGCTTAGCTGAACCCATTCATCCGGCGATCCTGTATGCTGGGGTGCAGCGTGGGCTGGAAGTCGACGGCGACTGCAACACTCCCCCAGAATCGATAGTCGCCGGTCAAATCCTCGCAGCTGGATCGTAGGCGATTTTACCAACCTCTTGCGCGGCGCATGCCACCAGCCTGTCTGCGCAAGCACGGGATGGTCGAACGATTGCTTATTGACCAAGGCCGAAATGGCATCGGCCATAACTGTACTGCGCGGAAGGCCTGCCCTAGCGTCAAACACCCCGCATTCGTAGTATCCATCTTGGCGCATCATCATGGAATTCCAGTCCACGGCGCCGAACATTGACCAAGCGGTGACGGCACGTACGTCGATACCCTCAGCCGCGCATTCAGTGGCGGCCTCCCATCCCTCCATGAACCACCGCAGCTGTTCCTCACGGGTGCAGGCGTTGTGCACTTCTCCCATTGCCATTGGTAGCGCGTAGCGGCGCCACACCTCGCGCAGGCGCGAGGTAAATCCGAGTTCGCAGGCTGGCGCGTCGGCGCGGATAGCGGCGATGTCGACATAAGAATCGATGCCGTTGCCGCCGACCGGTTCTCGAGGGTGCCTTTCGACCCGATGATCGAGGAACCGATCGCTGGTGAGGTAGTAATCAACGCCGATCAGGTCCGGAGTGCAGGGCGCCCCCTCCAACTCTGCCAAGTGGGTTGGATGGACCCCAGCGTCGAGGAGACGGTCATAGAAAGGATGGCTCTGACCGACATGGCCACAAAGCAGATCCAGCGATAACCATCGCCGGCCGTTCTCGTATTCAGCTTGGTATGCTAGCTCTGGCGTGGCAAAGATCTTTCCGAAATCCTCGGTCTGCAGTAGACGCGCATCGGGGATGATCTTGCGGATGGCCGACATTGTCATCGCTATCGCACGGCATTGGGCAACCAGAAGCCGCAGGCAACTTGGCTCGTCCGTGCGGTGTGGGTGCCAGAATCCATAGAGGCCGCTGAGACGGGCGGTCGTCATCGGTTCGTTAATTGGCGTGAAAGTCTTTATCCACGGGTATCGACCTGCGAGCCGACCGGCAAACGCGGCTAAACGTTCGGCAAAATCCGGGGCGAGAACGGACGTCCAGCACGGCCCGCTGCCATGATGGACAAGGGCAGCCATTGGAGTGATGCCGAGTTGGCGCATCCGTTGGAGCCGCTGGTCCAACCAGCCCCAGTCACCCATGCCCTCAACAGCCTCGACGTGCTCCCACAACGCAGGATATCGAAGCGTTTTGATGCCGAGGGAAGCGACGAGATTCAAATCCTCGATGCGCTTTGAATGTCCGGTTTCGGCGAGCTGATCGCGGATCACGCCCCCGACACGAACCACGCTGCACTCAATGCCGCCCCAAACTTCCACCATGACTATCCAGCCGCGCCCTTGGCAAGGGACAACGTTGGTACGCCCGTCTTCTGAATGCGGTTGAACGCGGCCAGCGCCTGGCCAATCACCTGGTCCATATTATAGTACCGGTAGGTTGCCAGCCGACCGACGAAAATCGCATCGGTTTGCTGAGCAGCGAGTGCCTCATACCGCTTGTAAAGCACTTCATTCTCCGGCCTGGGCACCGGATAATAAGGATCGCCGTCATCCGTCGGATATTCGTAGGTCAGGCTGGTTTGAGCGTGCTGCTGTCCCGTCATATGCTTGTATTCCGTGATCCTGGTGAAGGCCTCGGTCTGCGGGTAGTTGACGACGGCGACCGGCTGAAACCGTGGCATGTCCAGTGTCAGGTGCTC
>NZ_JBFUGJ010000354.1:0-5925 GCF_056402975.1 Mesorhizobium sp. P3_A9
TCGGTAAACTTTCGACTTTGCACGAGGTCGTAGTAAGCCGCCGCCACGTCAATGCGGCGTTCGATCGCCTCTCTGAGATAGACGCCGGCCTCTTCCATGCGCCCAAGGCCGGTGAGCGCGGCGGCTATTCCGATCCGCGCCTTGGGGTGATCGCGGCTAATTTTCAGCGCCTTCTCATAAAGCGGCAAGGCCAGTTCGGGTTTGTCGAACTCAGTATAAACGCGACCCAGGGCACACAGGGCCTCGACAAGATCGGGCTGCACTTCCAAGGCATACCGGATGTGTTTGATCGCGGCTGAAAATTCGCTCAGCTTGCCATAGGCCTCACCGAGGCTAAGATGATAATAGGGGTTTCTAGGCTCTTCGCCGACCGCGCGTGCGAAATAACGCAGAGCCGCCTCGTCGTCGTAGCCCAGACAGACGGTGCCCATGATGTAGAGCGCCAGCGGATGGTTTGGCTTGCGTGCTAAAACCTGCAGGCACAGGTCCTGAGCCTCGCCAAGCCGCTTGGCCTGTTGATGCTCATAGGCTTGCTTCAGCAACAAGTCGTCAGCCTGTGGGCGTGCAAACGAATTTGCTTTCGGCAGACTTGCCTGCACCGGAGCTGGCCGTGGCAATCCAGGTTTAGGCGCAGCGGCGGATTTGAGGTGTTTGGACCAGGCGGGGGGAAGGCGATTGTTCATCATCTCTGACTAGTAACAAGGCCGGTTTAATCCGGCTATTGATGGCCCTCTCGATTGACGCTTGCCCTTACTGAACCCGTAGCGCAAATCATATTTCCGCGAGATTGCAAAAGATTGGATTCCGTTCGCATGATACGTCCGGCCCGACGGGCGAAGTGCAGATGTGCTGCCGAACCTGCGAGCGGCTAACCGAACCATCCCTGTCGAAAGAACGCAAGCGGCGCGCCAACCATGCACGCGGGCAGGAAGGCCTTGCTATCAAGAAGCCTCGAGACTGAGCAAGCACTTGTCGTCGAGCCGAACCCGCAGCCTGTGCATGCCGGATACTACCAATGCCAATCTGTCAGCGGCAAAGGCCTAAAATTGGAACGAAAAACAACCAATGTATCCAATAAAAACGAAACCGGTTTAGGAAGCAGTTCTCATTCATATGTCGGCGAGATCACCTAGCGATTCTATCAAAGGCTGAATTTCATTTTCATAATTTTTCCAGCGCTTCACGGAGGATTTGTAGATCGGTTGACGAACCTGCCAGCGACTGGGCGTGTTGACCGATCCATCCCTGTCGAAGAAGCGCAGGCAGGCGTCATCCCAAGGCAGCCCCAGATACTCTATAAGGCGGCGTGACTGCGCCTCCTGATCTTCAACCAACGTCTCATATCGGTTCTCAAATATAAGTCCCGGAAAAACTTTATTCCAATGTTGCATCAGGCGGTCATATTCACGATAATAAAGTCCAAGCGTTTGTAAATCGCAATTGTAACCATGTGCTTCGCTGAATTTCAGGACAAAGCAAGATACGCAATTGTCGATGGCGTCACGACGGCAATGAATGACGCGCGCGTTGGGAAAGAGAAGGCCGATTAGCCCGATCAGTTGGAAATTGTGCGGCATCTTGTCGACGATGCGTAGTGCGGTGGGCGCCCGCTCTTTCAGATATGATAGATGTTCTTGGGCCAGCACTGTGGAGAGATCTCGGGTGATCGACATCACCGACTGGCCTAAATCTCCTGCAGATGATGTTCTACGTTCAAGCGCATTCGCGACCCGCCTTAGCTTGCTCAGTTCCCCGGCACCATGAACTTCGGGATGGCTGGCACAAATCTGTTCCGTCAGCGTCGTGCCCGAGCGAGGCATGCCTACCACGAACACAGGAACTTCAGATGGATTTCCATATCCAACCCTGGCAGCCAGCATCTCAGGTGTGAAAGTCTCGATCATCGAGTCGACCCAGCGACGATAAAAATCGATGTCGAACGTGTATCCGGAAGCCTGTTTCGCCTTCCTGAAATGGTGGAATGCCTCCTCATAACGCTTGAGGTCGTTCAGGACCTTGCCGGCTGCATAGTGAAGTTTTTCCGCACCCTCCGAATCAAGCTTTGGATTKCGGAGTTCACCAAGGATGGGTTGGAGCTCTGCAGGCTCCTCTGTGAACTTCTTCGTCTGTACGAGATCACTGTAGGCAGCCGGAAGTGATACACGTCGTTCGATTGCCTCTTTTAGGTACACGGCTGCATCGTCCATGCGCCCTAGGCTGGTAAGCGCGCCGGCAAGTCCAACTCGAACCTTGGGATGATCACGATTAAGCTTCAGCGCCTTTTCGAAAAGAGGCAAAGCCATTTCGGGTTGGTCAAACTCGTTATAGGCCCGACCCAATGCACAAAGTGCCTCCACAAGATCGGGCTGCAGTTTCAAAGCATGTTCCATATGCTTGATCGCCGGCGAAAACTCACTGAGCTTTAGATAGGTTTCGGCAAGGCTCAGGTGATAATAAGGGTTGTTAGGCTCCTCACCGACCGCACGAGCGAAGTATCGCAACGCCTTTTCATCGTCATAGCCCAAGTATATGGTCCCAAGGATATACAGAGCAAGTGGATGGTTTGGAGTGCGGGCCAGAACTCGAAAGCACAGGTCTTGCGCCTCATCGAGTTCTTTTGCCTGTT
The DNA here is from genome assembly GCF_056402975.1 of Mesorhizobium sp. P3_A9. NCBI lineage: Bacteria > Pseudomonadati > Pseudomonadota > Alphaproteobacteria > Hyphomicrobiales > Phyllobacteriaceae > Mesorhizobium > Mesorhizobium sp. P3_A9. The sequence goes on from NZ_JBFUGJ010000354.1 coordinate 2,627, forward strand.
CATGCTCGTACGCCTGCTTCAGCAGCGCGTCGTCGCCCTGAGCATGCCGCTGAGAACTCTCCTTCAAGAGATTCGCTTGCGGCAGATTTGACTGCTTCTTCAGATTCGGCGCGGGGCCGGACTTGAGATGCTTTGACCAGACAGGCGGTAAACGATTGTTCATGATGCCTCGCTACCAAAAAGACGCGATGGAATCCAGTGCTGCGATTGCGGACGGCGGTGAGCTTGCACCTGCCATCCGCTCACGCTAGCAAGAAGGCCCTTTTCCAGCGAGCCTCTGCCATGCACCAGCGCCCTGCCCTCTCACCCATCATCGCCGCGCTTCCCTCAACGGTGCCGTTTGTCGGCCCGGAAGCGCAGGAGCGTGAGCGCGGGCGGGCCTTCCGTGCCCGCATCGGTGCCAACGAGAGCAGTTTTGGTCCTTCGCCGCGCGTCATCGCCCGCATGGCCGAGATCGCCCGCGACATGTGGATGTATTGCGATCCCGACAATTTCGATCTGAAGGTTGCAGCTGCCGCGCATCACGACGTGGCSGTCGARAACGTCGTTGTYGGCGAAGGCATAGACGGGCTGCTCAGCCTGGTGGCGCGCATGTATGTGGCTCCTGGCGATGCCGTGGTGACGTCGCTCGGCGCCTATCCGACCTTCAACTTCCATGTTGCCGGCGTCGGCGGGCGGCTGATAACCGTCCCTTACGTGAACGACCACGAAAGCCTGAACGGTTTGCTCGCTGCGGTCGTCAAGGAGAAGGCGCCGCTGGTCTATCTGTCCAACCCGGATAATCCGATGGGCAGTTGGTGGGAGGCGGACGAGGTGATCCGCTTCATCGAAGCGTTGCCGCAGACCACCATGCTGGTGCTCGACGAGGCCTATGGCGARTTGGGGCCSGCCWCSGCKYTGCCGCCGATCGACACGTCGCGCCCGAATGTCATCCGCATGCGMACTTTYTCRAARGCYTACGGGCTKGCCGGCATACGCTGCGGCTATGCGGTGGCSGAGGCCSAGGTGATCCGCGAYTTCGARAARATCCGCAACCAYTAYGGCGTCAGCCGCATGGCGCAGATCGCCGGCGTCGAGGCACTCGCCGACCAGGCCTATCTCGAGACGGTGGTGGCGCGGGTGGCCGCCGGGCGCCGGCGCATCGCTGATATCGCCGAGCAGAACGGGTTGAAGCCGCTGGCCTCGGCGACCAATTTCGTCACCATCGATTGCGGCCATGACGGCACCTTCGCGCTGAAGGTGCTGCAGGGGCTGTTGTCGCGCGACGTGTTCATTCGCAAGCCGATGGCGCCCGGGCTCGACCGCTGCATCCGCGTCAGCGTCGGTCTTGATCATGAACTGGATATTTTCGCCGAGGAGTTGCCCGGCGCCTTGGCCGCTGCGCGAGGGAACTAGGTAATTTCCCCGCTCCCGGATGCCGGCGCGCCGCCGAGCAGATACATGGCACGTGTCAAAATATCGGATAGTTCGGCGGCTTCCTCGTCGCCTAAGTCCGCTGTCAGGCGGACGAGATCGCGATCCGCGGCCGCCTGGAGCGTGGCAAGCGCGGCCTGGCCGCGGACGGTGAGTGAGAGGACGCGACCGCGCAGGGCATCGGGGCCGGCACGCGTTTCCATCAGGCCGGCGGCAGCGAGTTTTCGAAGGATTCTCAGGACGTAGGCTGGCTCCAAATGGAGCTCCTGGGCGATGTCGGACGCTGCTGGTCCGAAATCGATTTGAAACGCTCGTGCCAGAAAGCCTGCCCTGCCGTCAGAGGTGGCGGCAATATGGCCGGATCGACGGCCCAGTTCGAACAGCACCCGCGCCTCGGTCAGCGTATAGGCGCTGTGCGTCAAGGTGTCGTCGAGCAGCCCGATCAGGCCGGTATAGAAGCGGTTGAAGCACCTGAGGTCGCTGACCAAAGCATTCCGATCGGCGTGCATGTCATGCGCCTTCCATGAGATTCCACGTCGGCAGATCATGACGCAAAAGTTGACCAAGTCAATTATTTATTGGATCAAGTCACCTATCTTCCGAACAACCTCGGCTCATATTCAATAGCCTCCCTTCAAGCCAGTTGCCTTCGCTCGATCCTGCGCCAGACTCTATGCAAGGGAGCGCGAGATGAACGATCAAAAAAGGGCAGTGCAGGCCAGCGTACACGGCAGGGTGCAAGGCGTCGGCTACAGGATCTGGGTGAGAGGCGAAGCGGCAGGGCTTGGGCTGGCGGGCTGGGTGCGCAATGAAAGAGACGGCTCGGTAACGGCATGGCTTGCCGGCGCCGACCCGGCTGTTTCGGCCATGATCGAACGACTTTGGCAAGGCCCGCGGGGCGCTTCAGTCTCACGGATCGATGTCGAGGAGATCGAGACCTGGACCGCGCCCGGAGACTTCAGGATCGTCGGATAGGCGCATGCGCGTCACTTGAATTCACCAGGCGCCCTTGAATTAATTGAACGTTCGTTTTATTATCTCCACATTGACGAGGCGATCATGGCGCGCACCACAGGATCCGACGGCGAACGAACCGAAGCGGCAGTCCGCGAAGCGGCGGTCAACCTGATCGCACGCTATGGCTACGAGGCGATGTCGATGCGCCAACTGGCGGCCGAGGTCGGCGTCCAGGCGGCCGCGCTCTACCGCTATTTCCCGACCAAGGAAGACCTGCTGTTCACGCTGATGCGCGAGCATATGGAAGGGCTTCGCGAGGCCTGGGAGCATGCCCGGCCAATCGATGCCGATCCGGTGGAGCAGCTTGCGGCCTATGTGCGCAACCACATCGCTTTCCACATCGAACGCCGGCACGCCACGCATGTGTCGAACATGGAATTGCGCAGCCTGTCGCCCGACAGGCTGACACAGATCCTGCGCATGCGCACAGTCTACGAAAAGGAACTGCGCACCATCTTGCGCGACGGCGCCGAGGCCGGCGTCTTCAACATCGAGGACACCGGCCTGACGGCCATGGCGCTGATCCAGATGATGACCGGCGTCATCGTCTGGTTCCGGCCCGGCGAGCGGCTGTCGGTCCCTGAAGTAACGGCGACATATCTTGCAATGACAATGCGCCTGGTTGGCGCGAGGATGGATACCGGGGAGGAACGGCATGTACACGAACACACTCAGCTTCGGGCATGACGAGGACATCGAGGCGCTGCGCGACCTGGTGCGGCGCTTCGCCCAGGACAGGATCGCGCCGATCGCCGGCGACATCGATCGCGRCAAYGAATTYCCMRYGCATCTGTGGMRMGAGCTCGGCGCGCTCGGCCTGCTCGGCATYACCGCCGATCCCGATTTCGGCGGCAGCGGCATGGGCTATC